>JAYTQW010000295.1:0-6835 GCA_043746535.1 Rhodospirillales bacterium | reverse complement strand
CCGCCCTCGTCACACCCGGACCACCCGCCGCCGTCCCCGCCACGCCAGCCGCCGCGACCGCCGCGACCTTGGCGGGCGAGCCGTCCCGCGTGGCGGGATTGCCGTTTCACGCCTTGTTGGCCGCCGCCGCAGCCCTCCGGCCGCCCACCGGGCTGCCCACCGGGCCGCGGCCATCGCAGCCAGCCTCGACGCCGGTGCCCGCAGCCATCGCCAGGCCTGAGGCAACGCCATCCGTCGTCGCACCGGCGGCGCTCGCATCACCTTCCGCGCCGCCCGAAGCGGCCGTGGCCAATACGGCCTCGATCCCGCCAGCCACGCAATCAGCCACACAAGCCGCGCGTGGTGCCGCTCCGGCCAAGGCCAGCGGCGTCAAGCACGCGGCCAAAGCGCCACGGCCAGGCGTGGGTGGAACTAGGGCGCGTGAGACTGGCGCGCATGAGACTGGCGTCGCGCGCACCGGGCCGTCCGCCGCCGCCGCGCCACCTCCCGTCCCGCCGTTCGCGCCGATGGCCGAGGCAATCCCCGCGCCAGCCATCGCCGCCATCGACCGCGCCGCAGCGGCGGCACATCCCTCGGGCGCGGCTCCCGCCGCCGTCGGCATCGCCGCGACCGCGACCGATGCGGCCGTGACCGATGCGCGGCCCTCGCCCGCCTCGCCAGTCGGGGTGCCGCTCCATCCGCCAGCGGATGCGGTCCCACCCGATCGCAGTCCGGGCCCACGCATCGCCTGGCAGGCCGCAGTCACCGGCGCGTCCGACCGCGCCGCCGCCGCGCCGCACCTGGCTGGCGTGCTGCCGGATATGCCTGCCCCGGATATGCCTGGCGTGGAGGGTTTTCATGCGCCCGCGCCGGTTGTGGCCCCCGCCACCGCGCCTTCCAGCCACGCCGCCGCGCCGGCACAGCAGGTGGCGCCGACCATCGAGCTGCTTGCGCGCGCCGGCGGCTCGCACAGCGTGGTGGTGCAGTTGCACCCCGATGGGCTGGGCAAGATCGAGTTGCGCATCGAGCGCGCCGCTGACGGCGCCGCCACGGTGTCGCTGACCGCCGAGCAGCCGGAGACGGCGCGTGCCCTGGAACATGCGCGCCCGATGCTGGAGGCGGCCCTCGACCGCGCCGGCCTCGATCCCGCGCAACGCAGTCTGACGGTTGCCGCCCAGTCGGCCGCCACACCGGCCCATGCCGCGTCCACCCAAGCCGCGCCGGCCCATGCCGCCCCAGCCCAGGCCGCCCCAGCCCAGGCCGGCTCGTCATCGGCCGTCGGAACACCCGCCCCGGATGCCGGTGGCGCAGGCTCCGGCATGGCCGGCGGCGGCCAGCGGCAGGGATCGCGGCAGGATGCGCGGGCATCCGCCAGCGACGCGCCGGACCCTGACGACAGCACCGCCGCGATCGCCGGACACCGGCCACGGACCTGGCGCCTCGGCGTCGACATCACCGCCTGAAGGACCGCCCGCCATGAGCACCCTCGCCACCATCGCCGCACAACAGGCCAGCGCCGCCGCCACCGGCGGCACTGGCGCACCGGGGTCGATCAGCACGCTCGGGTCGCTGTCGGGCAACCTGTCGAGTTTCCTGAAGCTGCTGATGACGCAGTTGCAGAACCAGGACCCGACCAGCCCGCTCGACACCAACCAGTTCACCAGCCAGTTGGTGCAGTACGCCAGCGTCGAGCAGCAGATCAACGCCAACACCAGCCTGACCACGCTGATCGGCCTGACCCAGACCGGCGACGTGCTGCAATCCAGCGCCATGCTCGGCAAGGGCGTCACCGCCACCAGCGACACCATGCCGTTGCAGGACGGCGCGGCGGCGGCGAACTTCACCGCCACGGCCGCGCTGCCGACCACGATCGCGGTGACCGACGCCGCCGGCCATCAGGTCTACAGCCAGACCCTGACCAGCACGGTGGGCGACAACGCCTGGAGGTGGGACGGCCACGCCACCGATGGCCGCCAGCTTCCCGACGGCGCCTATGGCGTCACCGTCACCGCAGACAACGTGGACGGTTCGGCCAGCAGCCTGCCGTTCACCATCACCGGCAAAGTCACCGGCACGACCCAGAGCGGCGGCGCGGTGCAGGTCCAGCTCGGCGCGGTCAGCGTCGCGTTCGCCAAGGTCACCGCCGTCGGCGGCTGATCCACGCCTCGACGTCGCGTCTTAACGCAACGGTAAGCCGCCGCGCCACACCCTGCCCGCGCCGGCATCGGACGGCATTGCGGGGGCGCTGCTTCACATGACGACGATCGCGGCACGGCTTCGGACCGGACCCGCCCTGTGACGGCGCTGCTGGAGGGCCTCCGTGCACTCGGCATCGCGCGCCTCGCGGCACTGGGCGCGGTGGCGCTGGCGATGGCCACGTTCCTGACCGTGCTGATGCTGCGCGGCGGCGGCGGGCGCATGGCGCTGTTGTACGCCGACCTCGACCTGCGGGAGGCGGCGCAGATCGCCGACAGCCTTGATGCCCAGCACATCGCGCACGAGGTCGGCGGCGGCGGCGGCCAGATCATGGTGCCGGAGGACCAGGTCGGCGCCGCCCGGCTGCTGCTGGCGCGCCAGGGCCTGCCGTCCGGCGGCTCGGTCGGCTACGAACTGTTCGACAAGGGCGACAGCCTGACCGCCAGCCAGTTCCAGCAGCGGATCAACCAGACGCGGGCGCTGGAGGGCGAGCTGGCGCGCACCATCCGTGGCATCGTCGGCATCCGCGCCGCCCGCGTGCATCTGGTGCTGCCGAAACGCGAACCCTTCGCGCGCGAGCAGCAGGAGGCGCAGGCCTCGGTCATGCTGACCATGGCCGGCGCCGGGCGGCTGGACCGCGAGGGCGTGCAGGCGATCCTGAACCTGGTCGCCGCCGCCGTGCCCGGCCTGCGCCCGCAGAACATCGCCCTGATCGACAGCCGTGGCGACGTGCTGGCCCGCGCCGGTGAGCCGACCGGCCCGGCGGCGGCGGCGCAGAGCGCGGAGGAGGTCCGTCACGCGACCGAAACGCGGCTGTCGCGCGCCGTCGAGGACATGCTGGAACAGAGCCTCGGCCCTGGCCGCGTGCGGGCGGAGGCGGCGGTGGACATGGACTTCGCCCAACTGCACGAGACGCAGGAGAAATACGACCCCGAGGGCCAGGTGGTCCGCAGCACCCAGACCGTGAGCGACAGCACCAAGAGCACCGAGGCGGCGGCCACCGTCACCGTGCAGAACAACCTGCCCAACGCGGATGCCGGGGCGGCGCCAGGCGCCGGCAGCCAGAACGCGCGCCAGGAGGAGACCACCAACTACGAGATCGGCAAGACCGTCCGCACCCTGGTGCGCGAAGCCCCCGAGATACGCCGCATCAGCCTGGCCGTCATGGTCGACGGCAGCACCGAGACGGCGGCGGACGGCAGCCTCGTCTGGAAGCCGCGCTCGCCCGAGGAGCTGGACCACATCGCCGCCCTGGTGCGCAGCGCCATCGGCTTCGACGAGAAGCGCGGCGACAAGGTCGAGGTGGTGAACATGCGCTTTGCCAGCGAGCCGGCCGACCCCGCCACCACGGCGCGGATGCTGTTCGGGGTGGCGCTGGACGCGCCGATGCTGGAGCGGCTGGCGCAGACCGGACTGGTCGGCGTGCTGGGGCTGGCGGCGCTGCTGCTGGTACTGCGGCCGATGGTGCGGCACCTGACCGGCCCGGTGCGCACGGCGTTGCTGGCGGGCGGCGGCGCGGGCGCCAATTCGGGCGGGACACTGGCGGCGCTGGCGGATGGCGCCATGCTTCAGATCGGCCATGACGGCGCGCCGGTCCAGGCACGGGCGGCCGGCGGCGAGGATGATGGCTTGATCGACGTGCGCAACATCGAAGGCCAGATGCGCAGCTCCTCGTTGCGGCGGCTGTCCGACCTGGTGACGCAACATCCCCAGGAGAGCCTGTCGATCATACGTGCCTGGATGCAGCAGGAGGCCGGCTGATGGCCCGGGCCGAGGCCGCGTTGAGCGGCGCGCAACGGGCGGCGACGCTGATGCTGGCGCTGGGCGAGGAGCATTGCGGCCAGTTGTTCAGCATGATGCACGAGGACGAGATCAAGGAAATCTCCTCGGCGATGGCGACGCTGGGCGCCGTGCGCGCCGATGTGGTGGAGCGGCTCTGCGGCGAGTTCGCCGACGGCCTGGGCGGTGCCGGCAACTTCGTCGGCAGCTTCGAGAACACCGAGCGCCTGCTGCTGAAGGGAATGCCGCGCGAGCGGGTGGCGCAGATCATGGAGGAGATCCGCGGCCCCGCCGGACGCACCATGTGGGACAAGCTGGGCAACGTGAACGAGGCGCTGCTCGCCAACTACCTGAAGAACGAATATCCGCAAACCGTGGCGGTGGTGCTGTCGAAGATCAAACCGGACCACGCCGCCCGCGTGCTCGCCATCCTGCCGGACAGCTTCGCGATGGAGGTGGTGATGCGGATGCTGCGCATGGAGACGGTGCAGAAGGACGTGCTGGAGGGGGTGGAGCGCACGCTCCGCTCCGAGTTCATGTCCAACCTCGCGCGCACCTCGCGGCGGGACGCGCACGAGATGATGGCGGAGATCTTCAACAACCTCGACCGGCACTCGGAGGCGCGCTTCGTCGCCGGGCTGGAGGAGCGCAACCGCGAGGCGGCGGACCAGATCAAGTCGCTGATGTTCACCTTCGACGACCTGGCCCGGCTGGGCGGCGGCGCCGTGCAGACCGTGCTGCGCAGCGTGCAGAAGGACAAGCTGCCGCTGGCGCTGAAAGGCGCGTCGGAGGGGCTGCGCGAATTGTTCTTCAAGAACCTGTCGGACCGCGCCGGCCGCATGTTGCGCGAGGAGATCGCGGCGCTGGGTCCGGTCAAGCTGCGCGACGTGGACGAGGCGCAGGCGCACATCGTGACGGTCGCGAAGGAGTTGGCGGGCCAGGGCCAGATCGAGATCGGCGAGAGCAAGGATGAGGAGTTGGTCTATTGAGCGGCCACCTGTTCGCCTCCACCGCCAGCGGCCAGCGCATCCCCGGCGTGCTGTTCTTCGAGGATTTCGACGACGATCCCGATGTGGCGGACCCAGCGCCGGCCATGGCCGCGCCGCCACCGGAGCCCGACCCGCCGGCCATCACCCAGGCCGACCTGGATGCCGCCCGCGCGGCGGGCCATGCCAGCGGCTTGCACGCGGCGCGCGCGGAGGCGGTGACGCGCCACCGCGCCACCATCGCCGCCGGCGTGGCCAGCATCGCCGCCGCCCTTCGCGACGCCGACGCGCAGGGCGCGCGCCATGCCGAGGCGGCGGCGCAGGCCACCGCGCGGCTGCTGTTCGCGGCCCTGGCGGCGCTGTTCCCGGCATTGTGCGCCCGCCACGCGGCAGGCGAGATCGCCGCCGTGGCGGCCGCCGTGCTGCCGGCCCTGGACGCGCAGGAATGCGTGACGTTGCAGGTCCACCCTGCGACGATGGCAGCGGTCTCGGCCGCCCTGGCCACGCTCGATCCCGGCCTGCGCGCCCGTCTCGCCCCCGTGGCCGACGACGCGCTGCGGCCCGGCGACGCCCGCATCGCCTGGCTGGACGGGGCGGCTTCCCGCGACACCGCCACCTTGTGGGCGGCGGTGGCGGCGGCGCTGCGCCCGCTCGACCTGCTGCCTGGAACGCCGTTGCCTGAAATTACGGAGCGAGACGGATGAGCGAGAACACCGACCAGCGCGAGGCCGTGCTCGGCATGGCGCTGGGCCAGTTCGCCGGCGGCCTGCCGGCGACCACGGGCATGGATGCGACCGGCGGCCCGCCGCGCGAGCTGGAGGCGGTGTACGACATCCCGGTGACCGTCAGCGCCGTGCTCGGCAAGGCCACCATGCAGGTGAGCCAGTTGCTGAAGCTCGGGCGCGGCGCGGTGGTCGAACTGGACCGCAAGCTCGGCGAGGCGATCGACATCTACGTGAACAACCGGCTGGTGGCGCGCGGCGAGGTGGTGATGGTCGACGACAACCGGCTCGGCGTCACCATGACCGAGATCGTCAAGGCCGAGCGCAGCGCATGAGGTTGCTGCTGATCGGCTCCCTGGCCGGCGAACTCGGCGCCGCCGCGCGCATCGCGATCGCGCGCGGCGCCAGGCTGGACCAGGCCGACGACGTGACCGCCGCCATGGCGCGCCTGCGCGGCGCGGTCGCGGTCGACCTGGTGCTGTGCGACCTTTCGCACGACCTGGCCGAACTGGTGCGGGCGCTGGCGCGGGAGCGGATCGCGGTGCCGGTGGTGGCCTGCGGCGTCGACGTGGGCGCGGCGCGGGCGGCGCAGGCGATCCGCGACGGGGCGCGCGAGTTCCTGCCGCTGCCGCCCGACGCCGACCTGATCGCGGCGATCCTACAGGCGGCGTCCGGCGAGCGCCACGCGCTGATCGTGCGCGACCCGGCGATGGCGGCGGCGGTGCGCAGGGCGGAGCAGGTGGCGGCGGCGGAGGCGTCGGTGCTGATCACCGGCGAGAGCGGTACCGGCAAGGAGGTGCTGGCCCGCCACATCCACGCCCGCAGCCGCCGCGCCGGCGGCCCGTTCGTGGCGCTGAACTGCGCCGCCATTCCCGAGGCGCTGCTGGAGAGCGAGTTGTTCGGCCATGAGAAGGGTGCCTTCAGCGGCGCCGTGGCGCGGCGCATCGGCCGCTTCGAGGCCGCCGACGGCGGCACCCTGCTGCTGGACGAGATCAGCGAGATGGACGTGCGCTTGCAGGCAAAGCTGTTGCGGGCGTTGCAGGAACGTGAAATCGACCGGCTTGGCGCCACCGCGCCGACGCGCATCAACGTCCGCATCCTGGCCACCACCAACCGCGACATGATGACCGAGGTGGCGGCCGGCCGTTTCCGCGAGGACCTGTTCTTCCGGCT
>JAYTQW010000294.1:0-10953 GCA_043746535.1 Rhodospirillales bacterium | reverse complement strand
CGCCTGATAGCCGTCTGCCAGATACGGCTTCCACTTCGCCAGTTCGGTGAAGTCGGCGACATAGGCCGCGTCGGTGAACTTCTGCGTGCCGGCGATCAGGCCGAGCCGCCCGTCCTCGCCGTGCCACAGGTTGGGGCCGATGTTCTGGAAGCCCATCGTCGCCGCCTCCCACTGGTCGGCGGTGCCGATGTCGAGCGGCACGTATTTGCCGGACGCCTTGATCTTGTCGAGCACCGTGTAGAACTCGCTGGTGGTCTTCGGCACCGCGAGGCCGAGTTCCTTGAAGGCGTCCTTGTTGTAGATGAAGCCATGGATGACCGAGGCCATGGGCACGCAGAACGTGGTCTTGCCGTCGTCGGTGGTCCAGGCGGCTTTCGCGCTGGTGCTGAAATTATCCATGCCGGCCAGCCCATCGAGCGGTGCCAACTGCCCCTTCTTGAACAGGGTCAGCGACTTGTCGAACGGCCGGCAGGTGATGAGGTCGCCGGCGATGCCGCCGTCCAGCTTGGCGCCCAGGGCGGCGTCATACTCGGTCGGCGCCACGCCGGCGAAGGTCACGGCAATGTCAGGGTGTTCCTTGGTGAAGGCCGGGATGATCTTATCCTGCCAGATCGCCTGGTCGTCGTTGCGCCAGCTCTCGATCACCAGCTTGTCGGCGGCAAACCCTGCGGCAGGCGCCAGCAACCCGGTCGCGGCGATGGCGGCGCCGATGGCGGCACTCCTGAACGACATGGCAGATCTCCCTTTTGTGCGCAGGAGCATAGGCACGGCTCTCGGCGCTCGAACAGGGGTAAACGCGGCGTTGACGATTGCTCAGCGGGTGATTGGCTTCCCTGCTTTACAGGCGTGGTGTTACGCTTCATATAACACTGTGATCAACAGCTTTCGCGACAAACGAACTGCGGCTGTGTTTGCCGACCGAATGCCCAAAGGATTTCCATCCGATCTTGCCGCCGCATCCAGGCGTAAACTTCGGGCACTGGATTCCGCGTCAAGTCTGGACGATCTGAGATTACCTCCGGGCAACCGTCTGGAGGAGTTAAGGGGCAACCGGGCAGGGCAGCACAGCATACGGGTGAACGACCAATGGCGGGTCTGCTTCATCTGGCGCAACGGCGATGCACACGAAGTCGAAATTGTCGACTATCATTAGGAGGGCGTGATGGCTGACCTTATCCTACGTGACGACCTACCCGGCATGGACTGGTCCGATGTCTCGACCGGCGAGCGCATCGGGCCCGTGTCCCCCGGCGACATCCTGCGCCTGGATTTTCTGGAGCCGCTGGGTTTGTCAGCCCGCGCGCTGGCCCGCGATCTGGGCGTGCCGCCGAACTTGGTTACCGGCATACTCCACGGTGAGCGTGGCATCACGGCGCGCACCGCGATCCTGCTGTCCACACGCTTTGGCACCAGCGCCGAGTTGTGGATGAACCTGCAAGCGGCTCACGATCTGGAACAGGCGCGCGCCAAGATGGGCCGCGCGGCCTAAAGCATCACCACCTGCCGCGTGCGGATCGACTGGTCGGCGGCCAGCACGATGGCGAGGCTCTCCACCGCCTCGCGCATGTGGTCCGACAGGTCGGCATCGCTGCGGATAGCGTCGAGGAAGAACGCCTGCTCGCGCCGGCACAGCGCGTCGTGGCCGGGTTCGTCGTCCATACGGAACACCTCGTCGGCGCGCAGCAACGCGCCATCCGGGCCAAGCGCCGCGTGATGCAGGCGGATCGCCTCGGTCCGGGTGTGCCCCTCGATATCCGAGGATTTCGCCGCCCCCTCGCCTGCCTGTTCGGGGGTCACGATGCTGACCGAGCCGCGCGGGCCGATCACGTCCTTCACGAAATACGCCGTCTCGCTGACCATCGGCCCCCAGGCAGCCTCGTACCAGCCCACCGAGCCGTCGTCGAAGCTGACCTGGAGCTGGCCGTAGTTGTACATGTCGTGCGCCACGTCGTCGGTCAGCCGGGCGCCGATGGCGTGGACGCGCACCGGGCGGGCGCCGGTCATCAGGCACATCATGTCGACATAGTGGACGCCGCAATCGACGATCGGCGACACGCTGCGCATCAGGTTGCGGTGCCCGGCCCAGGCCTCGCCGGCGCTCTGCTGGTTCAGGTTCATGCGCATCACCAGGGGCTTGCCCAGGCCGCGCGCCAACTCGACCAGCCTGGCCCAGGACGGATGATGGCGCAGGATATAGCCCACCACCAGCTTGCGACCGGCCGCAACCGCCGCCTCCACCACGCCGCGCGCGTCATCGAGCGTGTCGGCCAGCGGCTTCTCCACGAACACATGCGCGCCAGCGGCGAACGCCTGGCGGGCGAACGCGGCGTGGGTGTCGGGCCAGGTGTTGATCGACACCGCATCCGGGCGCAGCGCCGCCAACGCCTCGGCATAACCGGTGAAATGCGGGATGCCCCCGATCAGCGCCGCTACGCCGGCCTGTGCGGGCGGTTGGCGCGTACAGACGCCGACCACCTCGAAGCCGTCCAGTGCCAGATACGCGCGCAGATGCGAGGCGCCCATGTGTCCGAGGCCGACCACCAGCACCCGGACGGCGGCACTCACCGCCCGCGTCGCACGGTGTAGTCGGCAACGCCGAGCAGGGCGGCGCGCAGCTTCGTGTCGGCGAACCCACCCAGCAGCAGCTTGGCCCCGGCGGCGAACTGGGCGGCGCGGTCCAGCGTGGCGTGGATGGCGCCATGGCGCAGGATCAGCGCGCAGGCATGGTCCAGATCGGCCTCGGTCTGCTCGCTGTCCTCGATCGTGCGCCGCCAGAACAGCCGCTCAGTCTCGTTGCCGGCGGCGTAGGCCAGCAGCACCGGCAGCGTCACCTTGCCCTCGCGGAAGTCGTCGCCCACCGTCTTGCCCAGCGTGCCCTGGTCGGCCGCGTAGTCGAGCGCGTCATCGACCAGTTGGAAAGCAATGCCGAGGCTCATGCCGAACCCGGCCAATGCCGCCTGGTCCGCGGCCGGACGGTCAGCGACCACGGCGCCCACCTCGCAGGCGGCGGCGAACAGGGCGGCGGTCTTGCCGCGCACCACGTCCAGGTACTGCGCCTCGTCGGTGGACAGGTCGTTCTGGGTGGCGAGTTGCAATACCTCGCCCTCGGCGATGGTGGCGGCGGCGCCGGACAGGATCGCCAGAACCGGCAGCGAGCCATCCTCGACCATCAGTTGGAACGCGCGCGCGAACAGGAAATCGCCGACCAGCACCGATGCCTTGTTGCCGAACACCGCGTTGGCGCTGGCCAGGCCGCGGCGCAGCAGGCTCTCGTCCACCACGTCGTCGTGCAGCAGCGTGGCGGTGTGGATGAACTCGACGCAGGCGGCCAGGCGCACATGGCGGTCGCCGGAATAGCCGCACAGCCTGGCGCTGGCCAGCGTCAGCAACGGGCGCAGGCGCTTGCCGCCGGCCGCCACGATATGCGCCGCCAGTTGCGGGATCAGCGCCACCGGACTGTCCATCCGCGCCACGATGGCGCGGTTGCACGCGGTCATGTCGGCGTCGACCTGGCCCAGCAGGGCGGTCAGCGCGTCCTCGCTGGTATCGTGCGATGCGGCTGGCGGCGTCGTCATGGACCTGGCCGGGGACGTGACCGGAGATATGACAGAAGCTGCGGAGAGGTCGGTCACGAGGTTCAAACGGCGCTCCCGGGGGGCTGCAATGTCCAAGGGATTCGGCCAGCCTCGCGCACCGCACCATATCGGCGGCCTGGAAGAACGGTCAAGGCAAGCCCCGCGCGGGCCGCGTCGGCGGCGGGTTACGCGCCGGGTGAAAGCCGGTCTATGACGTGCCATGCACATCCTGCTGGCGACCAACGACCTGGTGCGGCTGAGCTTCCTGGTCGCCCTGCTGCGCGACGCCGGGATCGAGTGCGTGCTGCTGGATGGGCAGACCAGCGCCATCGAGGGCAGCATCGGCGCCATCCCGCGCCGGCTGGCGGTATCGGCGCGGCAGGCGGCGCAGGCGATGCGGGTGCTGCGCGAGGCTGGCGAAGGGTGACTCCCGGCAGCATCAGGCAGGGTTTCCTGCTCGACGGCCGCGTGCGCCACGACCAGTTTGCCCATGGCCACCGCACCGGGCTGGAGCCGGTGCTGCTGGCGGCCATGGTGCCCGCCCTGCCCGGTGAGCGGGTGCTGGAGGCGGGGTCCGGGTCCGGCGCCGGATTGCTGTGCCTGGCCGCGCGGGTGCCGGATGTGCTGGGCGTGGGCGTCGAGATCGACCCCGCGCTGGTGGCGCTGGCCACCGCCAACGTGGTGGCCAACGGCTTTGCCGGGGTGCGGTTTGTTGCCCAGGCCATTGAGTCGTTTGTGGGTGAGGCGCCGTTCGACCACGCCTTCAGCAACCCACCCTGGCGGGAGGCGGACGGCACCGCCTCACCCGACGCGGCGCGCGACCTGGCCCGCCGCACGCGGGCTGGGCAGTTGGCGCTGTGGATTGCCGCACTGGCCCGGTCGCTGCGCCATCGCGGCACGCTGACGCTGGCGGTGGGTGGGGCGGCGGTGCCGGAATGCCTGGGGGCGCTGGCCGCCTCGGGGCTGGGCGGGGTGCGCCTGCTGCCGCTATGGCCGAAACCGGGCCAGACGGCGAAACTAACCCTGATCCAGGCCCGGCGCGGCTCGCGGACGCCCATGCGGCTCGATGCGGGGCTGGTGCTGCACGCGCCCGATGGCGGGTTCACGCCGGACGCCACCGCCATCCTGCGTGGCGGCGGCGCGATTGCGGCCTGAGCGATCCTGGTTGGCGGTGTGAACCGTCAGCTCTCGCCAACACTCTTGTTGCGCAGATGCCAAAGCCGCTCATGGGCGGCCACCAACGCCTCCAGGCTGCGGCGGCGATGCGCGTCGGGGGTGGCGCCGCGACGTGTGATCAGCGCCTCGGTGGTGCGGAGCAGCGCCTCGGCGACTTCGAACTCCGACTCGTCGCAGGCATGATGGAATGCAACCAGTATCTTGTCGCTCAGGCGGCGGCTGTAGCGGATGGCATTCGGCGACCCGCCCTCGCGCGTCGCGTCGTCGGATTCGCCCGCCACCCACTCCACCGTCTCACGCACCTTGCCTTGGCAGCCGCCGGCCGGGAACGCTGGCCGTCAGCCACCAATACACAGGCGCCGCGTGCATCCATCGTCAATTCCGCGTTGTGTCCGCTATTGGCCGGTCAGCACGTCGCCCCGGCCCGGAGCGGTCTCGAACACCCGCGCCTCGAACGCCTCCTCCCAACTGCCGGAGGTCGAGGCGCGGCTGTACTCGGTCGCCCGGTTCTCGAAGAAGTTGGCGTGTTCCGGCGCGTTCAGCATGTCGTCGAGCCACGGCAGCGGGTTGCGGTCGACATGGTATAACGGGTTGAGGCCCAACTGCGTCAGCCGGCGGTCGGCGATGAAGCGGATGTATTGCTTCACGTCCTTCGCATCCAACCCCTCGACCGAGCCGAGTTCGAACGCGAGGTCGATGAAGGCGTCCTCGTGGTCGACGATGGTGGAGCAGGTCAGGTACAGCTCGCGCCGCAGCTCCTCCGTCCAGATCTCCGGATTCTCGGAGATGAAAGTACGGAACAGGCGGATGACCGAGATGCAGTGCAACGTCTCGTCGCGCACCGACCAACTGACGATCTGGCCCATGCCCTTCATCTTCCCGAAGCGCGGGAAGTTCAGCAGGATGGCGAAGCTGGCGAACAGTTGCAGCCCCTCGGTAAAGGCGCCGAACGCGGCCAGGGTCTTGGCGATCTCATGCTTGCTGTCGACCCGGAAGGTCTGCATGTAGTCGAACTTGTCCTTCATCTGCTTGTACTTCAGGAATGCCGTGTATTCGAGTTCCGGCATCCCGATGGTGTCGAGCAGATGGCTGTAGGCGGCGATGTGGATCGTCTCGATGTTCGAGAACGCCGACAGCATCATCAGCACTTCAGTCGGCTTGAACACTTGGCTGTAGTGCTTCATGTAGCAGTTGTTCACCTCGACATCGGCCTGGGTGAAGAAGCGGAATATCTGCGTCAACAGGTTGCGCTCGCTGTCGGACAGGTTGCGGTGCCAGTCCTTCACGTCGTCGGCCAGCGGCACTTCCTCCGGGAGCCAATGCACCCGCTGCTGCGTCAGCCAAGCCTCATAGGCCCACGGGTAGCGGAACGGCTTGTACACCGGATTTTCCGTCAGCAGGTCGAAGCGGACCGGGGCGTCGTTGCGGGCTGGGGTCATGCCGTCCATCTGTCGCTCTCCATCTTTACATCGTCTGGCAAAGTATCCGATATCTGCCTCACTGGCAGGCGAGGCATTCCTCATAGTCCGTGCTGGCCGCCACCGCCGCCAGCGGCAAGGAGGCCAGTTGGTCCGGCGCCACGCCCTCGAACGCCGCCGGGCGCACCGCCTTCTCGCTTACCGTGTCGGCGCGCTGGATCGACAGGCTGCGGCAGTAGTACAGCGACTTCAGGCCGCGCTTCCACGCCATCATGTGGATCTGGTGCAGGTCGCGCTTATGCACGTTGGCCGGCAGGAACACGTTGACCGACTGGCTCTGGCAGACGAACGGCGTGCGGTCGGCGGCGTGCTCGATCACCCAGCGCTGGTCCAGCTCGAACGCGGTCTTGTACACCGCCCGCTCCTGCTCGCTCAGGAAATCCAGGTGCTGCACGCTGCCGCCGTTGAGCGTGATCGACGACCAGATCTCCGGCGTGTCCATGCCATGCACCGCCAGCACCTTCTGCAAATGCCGGTTGCGCACGGTGAAGCTGCCTGACAGCGTCTTTTGCAGGAACACGTTTGCGGCGATCGGCTCAATCCCCGGCGAGGCGTTGCCGGTGATGATCGAGATGGACGCGGTGGGCGCGACTGCCATCTTGTTGGAGAACCGCTCCATGAAGCCGTATTCGGCGGCATCTGGGCAGGCGCCGCGTTCCACCGCCAGCGTGTGGGAGGCGGCGTCGGCCTGTTCGCGGATGTGCTTGAACATGCGCTTGTTCCACACCTTCGCCACCACACCCTCGAACGGCACGTTCAGCGCCTGCAAGAAGCTGTGGAAGCCCATCACGCCGAGACCGACCGAACGCTCGCGCATAGCTGCGTATTTCGCGCGCTCCATGCCCTCCGGCGCGCGGTCGATGAAGTCCTGCAACACGTTATCGAGGAAGCGCATGATGTCCTCGATGAAGGTCGGGTGCGCCTGCCACTCGAACCAGCTCTCCAGGTTCAGCGACGACAGGCAGCAGACGGCGGTGCGCTGCTTGCCATGATGGTCGATGCCGGTGGGCAGCGTGATCTCGCTGCACAGGTTGGAGGTGCGGACCTCCAGCCCGGCCAGCTTGTGGTGCTCCGGGATGGCGCGGTTCACGTGGTCGCTGAACACCAGGTATGGCTCGCCGGTCTCGATCCGCGCGGTCAGGATGCGCACCCACAGGGCGCGGGCGTCGATGCGGCGGACCACGGCGCCATCCTTGGGCGAGGTCAGCGCCCAGTCCTCGCCGGCCTCGACCGCGCGCATGAAGGCGTCGGAGACCTGTAGGCCGTGATGCAGGTTGGGCGCCTTGCGGTTCGGGTCGCCGCCGGTCGGGCGGCGGATTTCGACGAACTCCTCGATCTCCGGGTGCGAGATCGGCAGATAGACGGCGGCCGAGCCACGCCGCAGGCTGCCCTGGCTGATCGCGAGCGTCAGGCTGTCCATGACGCGGATGAACGGAATCACGCCGGAGGTCTTGCCGTTCTGGCCGACCTTCTCGCCGATCGAGCGCAAATTGCCCCAATAGCTGCCGATGCCGCCGCCCTTGGAGGCCAGCCAGACATTCTCGTTCCACAGGCCGACGATGCCGTCCAGGCTGTCCGAGGCCTCGTTCAGGAAGCAGGAGATCGGCAGGCCGCGCGTGGTGCCGCCGTTGGACAGCACCGGGGTCGCCGGCATGAACCACATCTTGCTGATGTAGTCGTACAGCCGCTGCGCATGTGCGGTGTCGTCGCCGTAGAAACTGGCGACCCGGGCGAACAGGTCCTGGTAGCCCTCGCCCGGCAACAGGTAGCGGTCGCCCAGCGTGGCGCGGCCGAAATCGGTGAGCAGCACGTCGCGCGAGCGGTCGACATGCACCTGATGACGGCCCTGCATCTGCACGGTATCGAGCATGGCGGTGTCGTCAAGCATGGCGATCTCCTCGAAAACATGCCGCTCAGAGTCGCGGCCCGACGAGAACTATACGGCGCAGGGGGTTGGCGGTGTCAACGCACGTGACACTAGATATGGCGTCACGTGGCTGCGACGACACATCATATGGGTATTTCGCGTCGCTCACTCAACCGCGTGTTGCGCTTGGAGCGACTCCATAGAGGGTATGGGCCGGGTCGCCCTGGACACAATTTTATCCGGGACTTGTGGGCAGGAATGGATTTTTCAGCTTAACGCCGGTGCCCGCGAAATCGGCCGTGTTGCGCGTCACCACCGTCAGGTCGTGCACCAGGGCGATAGCGGCGATTTGCTTGTCGAGTTCATGCGCCGGATTGGCAACCCGCAAGCGTCCCCATACCTGGGCGGCATCCGTGTCGAGGGCCAGGATAGCCTCACCAAACTGCTCAAGCAGCAGGGCAAGCCAAGTCTCGAGCATAGCTGCTTGTTCGACGTCGCCACGGTGACGAACGAGTTCAACACCTCGGCGGAGTTCACCGACCGAGATGACGGACAGATAGACCGCATCCCGCGAGGTAGCGGCTTTTTTGAAGAATTCACCGACGCCTGGGTTGGCCCTTTGCGGGCCTCGCTGACAACGTTGGTGTCAACCAAATACATTTGGCACGTTTTCCGTGGTCGCCAAGCGCTCGAAATCCGCATCGGTGCCGACGTTTGGCATCGCTGCCAGGACCTCGGCAAAGCTACGCCGCCGAGGACGGGCAAGCGCTGCGACAAGGATCGCGCGGTGCTCCGCTTCAGCGCTGCGGCCATGCGCCCCAGCCCGCTCCTTCAAGATGAGAACCAACGCCGCATCAACGCCACGCACCAGCAAGTCAGCCATTCCTGCCCTCACGACGATGCTGCTATCGTTGATAGCATAGTATCACCCAACGCATGACAGGCACATGAAAGCGGGCCTGGATGTCCTGGGCCGAGACGCATGAGTTCCTAGGCTTGCTGCGCGGTGTTCTGAGCGTTCGCCCTCTCACCGTCGAAATCCACGAAGCAGGGCTGCGGATCGCCGAACGCTACGGTTTTTCATCTACGACGCCATGATCGCCGTGTCGGCGCTTCACGCTGGCTGCGACACGCTGTGGTCGGAGGACATGCAACATGTCATGGCAATCGATGGCGGCCTGCACATCGCCAATCCCTTTCGCATTGAAGGGTGACGCTCATATCCGCCGCAAGCGAGCTTGCGCGCCGTCGAAGCGCGCTTGCTCCACACTTAATTGCCGGATATATTACCGGGAATACCTAAAGGGTCGGCAGTGGGCAGTTCGCAAAAACGAGCCATCCAAAACTATCGGTCTCGTCTTGGCGAGCGTGGCTTGGCTCGCTTTGAAGTGCTCGGGCGCGATACCGACCGCGACCTCATTCGATCACTGGCGCGACGCTTGGTGGAGGATGGCCCGGAGGCACAGCGCCTACGCGCGACAATCAGCCGGACCATCGCTGGCGATTCATCCAAGAAGGGTGGCATCCTGGCGGCACTCCGCCGCTCTCCCATGGTCGGCGCTGGCCTCGACCTCACCCGCTCTCGCGAGGAAGGTCGTAAGGTCGATCTTTGACGCGCTATCTGCTCGACACCAATATCATCAGCAACATCACGAAGGCCTCACCGTCCGAGTCGCTGCTGAGGTGGATGGCCGAGCAGAATGACGGTGACCTCTACATCAGTTCGCTGACGATTGCGGAAATCTGCCGCGGCGTGCTGGAGAAACCCGCTGGGAAACGTCGCGACCAGCTCGGTGCCTGGTTTGGCGGCCCCGAAGGACCGCAAGCCCTGTTCGCTGGCCGCGTGCTGCCTTTTGACGAGCGGGCCGCATTGATATGGGGGCGCCTGATGGCCGCTGGCAAAACCAAGGGCCAGCCGCGCAGCGCGCTCGATATGATCGTAGCTGCCATCGCCGAGGCGAGCGGTTGCATTGTCGTCACGGACAATGAGAGGGATTTCACTGGTATCGAAATGCTCAATCCTCTTCGCGGGACTCCGCAATGACGGATATCCGTCCAGATGACGAATATCCGTCCAATTGACATTATATTTGACAATACTTTGAGTGTATAACCGCTATTTCCGTGCTCGGCCAAGCACCGGGATTGCTACGGAGCGGTAGAAGTCGCTCCATCCGCTTCGAGGAAGCGCTCGCTCATCTCCCACAGCCGCCGGGCCGACGCTGGATCGACGGAATGCGACACGACCTCGGCCGGGATGTAACCGGCGGTAAGCTGCCTTGGCTCATCGTCCAATCGCGAGATGTCGTTGTCCTTCAGGTACACGCCACCGATGTCGGCGAGCAGCGGGCTGGTCGCCGCGAAGACGATGGTGCTCGCCCCTTGTTGCGGCGTCTTCTTGCCGACCTCAGGATCGATGATCGCGTTCCCGTCCGCATCGATCAGCCCCATCGCCCGTAGCGCATCCGCGCCGGCGGAACTGTTCAGCTTCGTGCCGACGACGACGCCGGGGTGGGCGGCATAGGCGCGGATGCCATCGCCGGCAAACCGGCGATCCAGTTCCACCGCGAACAACACGTTCGCCGTCTTGGATTGCGCGTAAGCGGCCCTGGAATTGTATCCGGTGTGGAAGTTGGGATCGTCCCAGCGGATGTCGGCGAAGCGCTGGGCGCCGGAGGACACGTTGACCACACGGGCGCCGTGGGCCGCGCGCAGCGCGGGAAGCAGGCCCAGCGTCAGTTGGAAATGCCCCAGATGGTTGGTCGCGAACTGCGTCTCGTAGCCGCGCGCGTCCCGTTCCGGCCCACCCGAAGCGCCGGCGCCGTTGATCAGGATGTGGAGCGGGCGCTGGGTCGCG
>JAYTQW010000293.1:0-1753 GCA_043746535.1 Rhodospirillales bacterium | reverse complement strand
GCCGCGCAGCAGCGCCGCGCGCCGTGCGGCCAGCCGCCGCAACTCCGCATCCATGCCGCCCAGCAGCCGCGACAGGCCGGGGATGCGCTCGACCAGGCGCAGCAGGCCGGCGCGCAACGCCACCGCGAAACCGGCGAGGCCGGCCAGCAACGCCACCGTGCCGCCGGCGAACCACGGCAGCCAGTGGCGGTCGGGGCTGACCGCCGCCAGCACGCCGATGCCGGCCAGGGTGAAGGCGGCCTGCGACACCGCTTCCACGGCGATGTCGAGCGTGGTGGCGGCGCTGCCCTGTGCCACCGTCACGCCGTCGCGCGCCAGCAGCCGGATTGCGACCACGTTGCCGCCCAACTGCGCCACCGGCAGCAACGAGTTCACCGCCTCGCGGACCCAGCGGATGCGCCACCACGCCAGCAATCCGGGGCCGCCGCCGGCGATGCCGCGCCAGGCGCTGGCGGACAGCAGCAGTTGCACGGCGTGCAGCCCGATGGCGAGCGGGACGACCCAGGCGGCCTGCCACACCTCGTGGCCGATGGCGGCGGCGCCGAACCAGCCGATCAGGCCGATGGCGGCCAACCCGCCAAGGCCGATCAGGATGCGCTGCATGGTGTGCTGAGTCTGTGTGCTGAGTCTGTGTGCTGAAGCTGGGAGATGCTGGTTATGCGAGGCGCTGGTTATGCGTCGGGGGCGGGACGTGTCAAACAAGGCCTTCGTGCCCGGTCCCGACCGCAAGGAATGCCCATGCCCGCGCTGCGCCTGCACAACACGCTGACCCACCGCCGCGAGGCGTTCGTGCCGATCGACCCTGCGCATGTGCGGATGTACGTGTGCGGCCCGACCGTGTACGACCTGCCGCACCTCGGCAACGCCCGCGCGGTCGTGGTGTTCGACCTGCTCGCCCGGCTGCTGCGCCGGCTGTACCCGCGCGTCACCTACGTGCGCAACATCACCGACGTGGACGACAAGATCAACGCGCGGGCGCAGGAGAGCGGACAGCCGATCGCGGCCATCACCGCGCGCACCACGGCGGAGTTCCACGCCGACATGGCCGCGTTGCTGGCGCTGCCGCCGGATGTGGAGCCGGCGGCGACCGGCCACATCGCCGAGATGATCGAGCTGACCCAGCGGCTGGTCGGCAGCGGCCATGCCTATGCGGCGGACGGCCATGTGCTGTTCTCGGTCGCCAGCTACCCGGCCTATGGCGCGCTGTCCGGCCGCAGCCCCGACGAGTTGCTGGCCGGGGCGCGGGTCGAGGTGGCGCCGTATAAGCGCGACGCCGGCGACTTCGTGCTGTGGAAGCCGTCCCCGCCCGAGTTGCCCGGCTGGGACAGCCCATGGGGCCGGGGCCGGCCGGGCTGGCACATCGAGTGCAGCGCCATGGCGTGGCGCTACCTGGGCGAGACGTTCGACATCCACGGCGGCGGCAGCGACCTGCTGTTCCCGCACCACGAGAACGAGCGGGCGCAGAGCCTGTGCGCCTTCCCGGGCAGCGCGTTCGCGCGGGTGTGGATGCACAACGGCATGCTGACGGTCGATGGCCAGAAGATGTCGAAGTCGCTGGGCAACTTCACGACCGTCGCCGACGTGCTGGATCGCGCGCCGGCCGAGGCGATCCGGCTGCTGCTGCTGCGCGGGCATTATCGCGGAGACCTCGACTTCTCGCTCGCCGCACTGGAGGAGGCACGACGGGAGCTTGACCGCTTCTACCGCGCGATCGCCACAGCTGGGCCGGTCGATGCAGACCCGCCCGCGTCGG
>JAYTQW010000292.1:0-5549 GCA_043746535.1 Rhodospirillales bacterium | reverse complement strand
AGGTTGGCGCCGACCGCGACCAGGATCATCGGCTCGTCACGCATCGGTGAATCACCTTTCGGAGATGGCTGGGAGCGCATATATCGAAAGGATCAAAGCTGATTATGCTGTTCGAGGTCAGTGGCTTTTTCCCCAACCAGGATTTTTAACATGCCGCATTTTTTGCCGACCGAGCGCACCGCGCTGTTCATCGATGGCGCCAACCTCTACTCGGCCTCCCGCAACCTCGGGTTCGACGTCGATTACCGCAGCCTGCTGGAGTATTTCCGGCGTCAGACGAACGTGCTGCGCGCCTACTACTACGCCGCCGTGCTGGAGACGGAGGAGTATTCGCCGCTCAAGCCGCTGACCGACTGGCTGGCCTATAACGGCTACACCCTGGTCACCAAGGCGGCGCGCGAGTTCACCGACGCGACCGGACGGCGCCGCGTCAAGGGCAACATGGACATCGAGCTGGCGGTCGACATGCTCGACCTCGCCGACAAGATCGACCACGCGGTGCTGTTCAGCGGCGACAGCGATTTCCGCCGGCTGGTGGAGGCGGTGCAGCGGCGCGGCGTGCGCGTCTCGGTGATCTCGTCGGTGCGCACCTCGCCGCCGATGGCCGCCGACGAGTTGCGCCGGCAGGCCGACCAGTTCCTCGAACTGGCCGAGATCGCGCCCGAGTTCACCCGCCGCCAGACCGAGCCGCGCCCGCAGCGCGGCCCGGCGCGCGCCACCCCTGCGGAGCCGTATGTCGAGCCGCATGACGCCTGAGGCAGCGCCACCAGCCGGTGCCACGACGGACAACCCACCGCACGACTGCCCGCTCTGCCCGCGCCTGGTCGCCTACCGCGCCGCCAACCGGGTCGCGAATCCGGGCTGGTTCAACGGCCCGGTGCCGAGTTGGGGCGAGCGTTCGGCGCGGCTGCTGGTGGTCGGCATGGCGCCCGGCGTGAAGGGCGCCAACCGCACCGGGCGGCCGTTCACCGGCGATCATGCCGGCATCCTGCTCTATGCCACGCTGATCCAGTACGGCTTCGCGCGCGGCGACTACGCGGCGGAGCCGGATGACGGCGTGACCCTGCACGACTGCCGCATCGTCAACGCGGTGCGCTGCGTGCCGCCCGCCAACCTGCCGGAGCCGTCGGAGGTCGCCACCTGCAACCGTTTCCTGGTGGCGGAACTGGCGAGGATGCCGGCGCTGCGGGTGGTGCTGGCATTGGGCGTGCTGGCCCATGCCGCCGTGCTGCGCGCCTGCGGCGTGCCGGTCACGCGGGTCCGCTTCAGCCATGGCGCGGTCCACCCGTTGCCGGGCGGGCTGTTGCTCGCCAACAGCTACCACGTGTCGCGCTACAACACCTCGACCCGCCGGTTGACGCCCGAGATGTTCGAGGCGGTGGTGTCCGACCTGGCACTGCGGGTCGCCGCCGCATGAGCCGGGTGGCGGTCGTGGGCGCCGGCATGGCCGGGCTGGCCTGCGCGCGCGGGCTGGCGGCCTCGGGCCATGCGGTGCGGCTGTTCGACAAGGGGCGCGGCGTCGGCGGGCGCATCGCCACGCGACGGTTGGACGGCATCGCCTTCAACCACGGTGCGCAGTGGGCCACGGGCCGCGATCCGGCATTCGTGGCGCTGTTGTCCGCGTGGCAACGGGACGGCGTGGCCTCGCCCTGGCCTGCCGCGACCGGCGATGGCGAGCCGCGCTGGGTCGGGGTGCCGTCGATGACCGCCCTGCCCCGCGCGCTGGCGGATGCCGACATCGCGTTGCGGCGGCATGTCAGCTTCCTGCACCGCGAGCCTGGCGGCTGGATGCTGCGGCACACGGACGCGGCCCTCGCCGCACCCGGCAGCGTCGGCGGCCCGGGCGGCGATCAGGGCGGCGACCAGGGCAGCGAACTTGCCGGCCCGTTCGACCGCGTGGCGCTGGCGCTGCCCAGCCCGCAGGCGGCGGCGTTGCTGCGCGCCATCGGCCACGACTTTCACGACTTTGCGGACGCGGCGGCCAGCGCCACCTACGCGCCATGCTGGTCGGTGCTGGCGGCGTTCGCGGACCGGGTGCCCGGCCCGGACGTGCTGCGCGAGGCCGGCGACGCGCTCGGCTGGATGGCGCGTGAGAGTTCCCGGCCCGGCGCCTTGATGGTGCCCGGCCGTGACGCCTGGACCCTGCACGCCACCGGCGACTGGTCGCGGGCGCACCTGGAGGACGAACCCGCCAGCGTGATCGCCGCGCTGCTGGCGGCGTTCGCGGCACGCACCGGCGCCACCGGCGCGCCCTTGAGCGTGGCGGCACACCGCTGGCGCTACGCCAAGGTGGAGCGTGCGCTCGGCCAGCCCTGTCTGTGGGATGCGGCCCGCGGCCTCGGCGCCTGTGGCGACTGGTGCCTGGGCGGGCGGGTGGAGGCGGCGTTCATGTCCGGGCAGGCGCTTGCGGCGGCGATGTCCGGCGGCACATAACCACCGATGGCCGACACGCACCTGATCGAGACCGAAATCCTCCGCCTGACCGCCGCGTGCAAGCCGGGCGGCTCGATCTCCCCAAGCGACGTGGCGCAAGCCGTGCAGCCGGACTGGCAGCCGTTGCTGACCGCCGTGCGCCGCGCCGCCATCCGGTTGATGGAGCAGGGCCGCATCGACATCCTGCGCAAAGGCCGCCCGGTGCCGGCGGCCGATGTGCGCGGCGTCATCCGGCTGCGCACGCGGCCCGGCCCTGCCACGCCCGACCTTGCCGCGCCCGACCTTGCCGCGCCCGACCTTGCCGCGCCCGAAGCGGCATGAGGCGGCCGCTCGCCGCCCTGCTGCTCGGCCTCGTGCTGCCCGGCTGTTCCGGCCATGGCGCCGAGGGCGTGCCGGTGCCGCCGCCGATGGACATGACGCATCTGACGCGGCCAGCCACGGCGAACACGGCGCTCGCCGCCCCCGCCGGCTTCTCGCCCGCCCCCGACATCGTCACCCACGCCTACGCCGTGCCGCCCGAGCGGCTGTACGCGGCGATCCGCACGGTGGCGGCAGCGCAACCGCGCACCTATCCGCAGGTCGCCTATGACGACCGGATGCAGGCGCATTTCGTGGCCCGCAGCGCCGTGTTTAATTTCCCCGATTTAATCGCGGCGCAGGTTCAGCCGGACAGCACCCTGATCCTATGGTCGCGCAGCGTGTATGGCGCAGGCGATCTCGGCGTGAACCGCCGCCGCCTGACCGCCTGGCTCGCCGCCCTTGACGCCACCCTCGCCGCGCCGTGATGCGGCCGCCTGACGGAGACGACCGCCGATGCGCCGCCTGAGCACCTTCATCCGCGACGCATGGCACCTGTCCACGCCGTTCTACAGGTCGGAGGAACGCTGGTCGGCGCGCGGGCTGCTCGGCACCGTGTTCGTCATGCGGATGCTGATGGTTGAGATTTCCGTCTATCTCAGCTATTGGAGCAATGCGTTCTACACCAGCCTGCAGGACAAGGACTGGAACAGCTTCGTCTCGTTGCTGACCACCTACAAGATCATCAACAACCAAGTGCAGCCGGGTTTCCTGTTCCTGGCCACCATCTACATCTCGATCGCCGTGGCCCGCGTCTATCTCACGCAACTGCTGCAGATCCGCTGGCGGCGCTGGATGACCGAGGCGCTGCTCGGCTCGTGGCTGTCCGACCGGGTGTATTACCGGCTTAGCCTGATCGCGCGCGGCGATGCCGACGGAGCCTCGACCGACAACCCGGACCAGCGCATCGCCGAGGACGTGCGCGACTTCATCGGCGATGCGGTGACCGGCACCCAAGGCGTGCTGTTCTTCACCATCGATTTCATCGCCAACATCGTCTCGCTGTACAAGTTCACCGGCATCCTGTGGCACCTGTCCGGGCCGGCGACGCTGTTCGGCGTCATCATCCCGGCCTACATGGTCTGGGTCGCCATCGTCTATTCCGGCCTCGGCACCGCGCTGACGCATCTGGTCGGACGCCGGCTGGCGCTGCTGGCGTTCCTGAAGCAACGGGTCGAGGCCGACTTCCGCTTCGCCCTGGTCCGCCTGCGCGAGAACACCGAGGGCGTGGCCCTGTATGCCGGCGAAGGCGAGGAGCGCCGGGGGCTGACCACGCGCCTCGGCAGCATCGTCATCAACTGGCGCGGGCTGATGGGCCAGTTCCTGCGGCTCAACATCCTGACCGTCGGCTATGGCCAGGTCGCCGGCATCTTCCCGCTGGTGGTGGCGGCCCCGCGCTACTTCTCCGGGGCGCTGACGTTGGGCGGCCTGACCCAGATCGGCGACTCGTTCGGGCGGGTGCAGGGCTCGTTGTCGTGGTTCGTGGACAACTACTCCGGCCTTGCCGTGTGGTGCGCCACCGTCGAGCGCCTGTCCACCTTCAACCGCGCCATCGCCTTGGCGCGCGCCATGAAGTCGGAGGGCGTCACCGCCGAGGCCGCGCATGGCGGCACCTTCGCGCTGCACGACGCCACGGTGGCGCTGCCGGACGGCACGACATTGCTGGCGCACAGCGATTTCGCGTTCCAGCCGGGCCGTTCGGTGGTGATCTCCGGGCGTTCCGGCGCCGGCAAGTCGACGCTGTTCCGTGTGCTGGCCGGTATCTGGCCGTTCGGGTCGGGCCATGTGCAGCGCCCGGACGGCACCGTGCTGTTCCTGCCGCAGCGGCCGTACATCCCGCTCGGCACCCTGCGCCGCGCCATCACCTACCCGTCGCCGCCGGCCGACCACGACGACGCGGCGGTGCGCGCGGCGCTGGCCGACGCTGGGCTGGCGCATCTGGCGCCCCGGCTGGACGACGAGGACAGTTGGACGCAGCGCCTGTCCGGCGGCGAGTTGCAGCGCTTAGCCATCGCGCGGGCGGTGCTGGCGCGGCCCGACTGGCTGTTCCTCGACGAGGCCACCGCCAACCTGGACCCGCAAGGCGAGGCCGAACTCTACGCCATGCTGAAGGCTCGGATGCCGCACGCCACCATCGTCTCCATCGCCCACCGTCCCGCCGTGGCGCAGTACCACGACGCGCATCTGGTGTTCGAGCGTCCGCCCGGCCGGCTGGTGCCGTCAGCCGATCAGCCGGCGCCGCGCAGGGCGGAGAGTATCGCCTCGCCGTAGCGGGCCAGTTTGGAGGCGCCGACCCCCTTCACCTCGCCCAGCATGACCAGCGAGCGCGGCTTCAACTCGGCGATCTCGCGCAATGTGGCGTCGTGGAAGATGACATAGGGCGGCACCTTCTGCGTCTTCGCCTCGGCGCTGCGCCATGCGCGCAGGGCGTCGAACACCGGGCCGCCCGCCTCGGCTGCGCGGCCGCCCGTCTCGCGGGCTTCGCGCGGAGGACGCCGCTTCGGCGCCTCGTCGCGCAGCATCAGCCGCTCCTCGCCGCGCAGGATGCCGCGCGCCCGCTCGCTGACCAGCGACAGCGTGGCGAACTTGCCGGACTCCACCGCCAGCGCCCCGTGCGCGACCAGTTGCCGCACCACGCCGCGCCAGAAATCCACGCTGCGGTCGCGCCCGATGCCGAACACCGGCAGCTTGTCGTGGCCCCACTTCGCCAGCACGTCGCTGGCCTCGCCCAGCAGCACGCCGATCACGTGCAGCGCTCC
>JAYTQW010000291.1:0-2904 GCA_043746535.1 Rhodospirillales bacterium | reverse complement strand
GGCCGGGGCAGCCACATGACCAGCGACGGCGCCGCCGCGACCGCCAGGAACGGGGCCGCCATGCCGAGGCCGAGTGCGCCGAACACCAGGGCGATGTCGAACGGCCCGCGCGCGAGGGCGAAGCCCACGGCGGTGCCTACGAACGGGGCCGAGCACGAGGCCGCCAGAAGGGTTGCGAACGCGCCGAGCAGGAAGGGGTCGCCGAGCCGGCCACGGCCGCGCACCGCGCCGACCGTGTTGGCCATGCCGCCCGGCAGGCCGATCGGCAGCCAGTCCCATAGGCTCGCCGCGAACAGCGTGGTCGCCAGCGCCATGGCGGCCAGGAACCACGGCTGCTGGAACTGGATGCCCCAGCCGATAGCCGCGCCACCGGCTTTCAAAGTGACCAGCGCCGCCGCCAGCACGCCGAACGACGCCAGGATGCCCGCCGCCGTGGCCGTCAGCCCAAGCCGCGCCGCCCGCCGCTCGCCGCCGGCGTAACCCACCAGCGCCAGCAATTTCAGCGACAGCACCGGCAGCACGCACGGCATCAGGTTCAGGACCAGGCCGCCGAGCAGCGCCAACGCGAAGATGGCGAGGCGGTCCGTCGATCCTGGCGCCGGCGGCAGCGCGCCGGAAGTGGGAGTCGCGTCGGATTCGGCCGTGCGCGCGCCGTCGACCACGGTCAGGTGCAGCCTCGTGGCCGTCAGGGTGGCGAGCGAGGCGTTTCGGATCGGCAGACGCAACGTCGCCACGCGACCGCCTTCGGCCAGCGTGACTCCGGCGCGGCCGGGGAAGTCGTTCGCGAGCCCTTCGACGAACAGGTCCGGGGCGACCAGCATCGCGCCGTTGCTGGCCACCCGCACCGAAAGGATGCTGCCGGTGGAGCCAGGCCCTACGACCGCGCCGAGCAGCCGCAGACGCGCCGCGCCGAAGTCGGTCGGCACCAGCGCCTGCGCCGCCGCGATCAGCGGCGCCTCTGGCCCCGGCGTCGCGAGACCGGCCGGAAGGGTCAGGTCGAGGCTGGCATGGTACGGGATGCACACCTCCTTGCAGGAGGCGTAGTCCAGCTCGGCGCGCAGGCGCAGCGGCGCGCCAGGATGGGCCAGCGTGACCGCGACCGGCAGCGTCACGCCGCCCTTGTAGCCGTAGGTCTCCAGCCCGGCGAGCGGCTGCAGGTGGCGCGGTGCCGGCCAAGCGATCGCCGCCGCCGCCAGATTTTCCGAGCCGCCCCAGTCGACCGAGGGGGCAACGCCGGCGTCGCCGGGCGTGCGCCAGTAGGTGTGCCAGCCCGGCGTGAGGCGAAGCTGCAACGCCACGTCGAGCCTGGTGCCCGACCCGGTCGCCTCGACCGCCGTGATCAGCCGCGCCGCGCCGTGCTTCTGGCTGTCCCAGCCCGTCGCGGCAGCCCGTGCGGAACCGCCCGGCATGACGAGCGCCAGCACGGCGACGAGGGCCGCCCGCAGGTAGCCGCGACCCGGCCAGCCGCGCACGGCGAGGCCGACGCCAAACGCCAGGCACAACGCGGCGATCAGCAGATCGCCCATCCAGCAATGCAGCGCCGCAAACACGACGTGGGCCGGGCTGGCGGTACGCCAGAGCGTGTACAGCGGAAGCTGGGCAAACTCCCAGGCGAGATCGCCGGCCGCCATCACTGCGACATAACGCGCCGCCATGCGGGCGGCGGGCGGCCAGTCTGCCACGCGCGGGTTGTGGGTCATGATATCACTGGTGATCGCCCGTCAGTTCACCATCGACCCGGTGCCAGGCGGACGGTTCCGCCACTGGCTGTTCGGCCGCCCGCCCCCGTTCATGGATTGCATCATGCCACCGCAGCCGCCCGACATGATTCCCAACATTCCGTGTCTATGTCCGGCCATGCCCGTACGGGCATTCGGCACCATACTCATCGACGATTGCGCCACTGCCGGGATCAACCCGGCAACCAAAACGATCCCGAGTGCCGCTCCGGCGACCGCGTGAGCTGCCTTCATGTCAAACCTCCAAATTCGATTCGAGCATCGGACTTCCTGTTGGCTTCGTGCGCGACACGACCCGGTTACAGGACCGGCATCGGTTGGCCTGAAGTACCCTAGCCTACCGCGAACACGCGTGGGGGAGTGCCGTCCTTGCTCACCGCATAGACGGTGAGCGGGCCGGCCTTCTCGCCGGGCATGCCGGGTGAGCCCGACGGCATGCCCGGCAGCGTAATTCCCGCAATGGCTGGCTTTTCGGCCAGGAGCTTGCGGACGATGTCCACTGGCACCAGGCCGTCCACGATGTAGCCGCCCACGAACATGGTGTGGCAGCCCTGCAAGGCTTCCGGCACGCCGGCCTTGGCGCTGATCTGGGTGAGGTCATTGGTCGGCTTGACCTCGACCTTGAACCCGTTCTGTTCGAGATACTGCGCGTACACCTCGCAGCAGGAACACTGCGGATTCTTCCACAGCGTGGCCTGGATTGGGCTATCGGCGCGCGCGGTTTCGACCCGGGTTGCCCAGGCGGGCACGGCCATGGCGGTCAGCATCAGGGCAAGCTTGCGGCGGGTCATGTCAGTTCGCTCCGTCAGGTTGGTTGGATGGTGGTTGGAGTTTTCGGCGTCAGTGCGGGCAGCCGCCGGAACGGTTCCGGACGTCATGCGACACGCAGCACGGTCATCAGCCCGCCGACCTGGTGCTCCATGACGTGGCAATGCAGCATCCAGTCGCCGGGATTGTCGGCGACGAAAGCAACCCGCACCCGCTCGCGCGGGCGCACCAGCACGGTGTCGCCCCACTCGTCGTGCGGCACTGGCACGCCGTCGCGTTCAAGCACGTTAAAGCTGTGGCCGTGCAGATGCATCGGGTGCCACCACGCGGTCTCGTTGCGGAAATCAAGGATGCAGCTTCGGCCACGCTCGATGCGCAGCAATGGCGGCATCGCGGC
>JAYTQW010000290.1:0-3283 GCA_043746535.1 Rhodospirillales bacterium | reverse complement strand
CTGCCGGCGGTGGTGCCGCAGGCGCTGGCGGCGCTGCTCGACGATTCGAAGGCGCTGTCGGCCGGGGCGCGGCAGGCGGCGTTCGCGGCGCTGGTGGCGGGCCAACTGGCGGGCGAGATCGACATCGGCATCGCGGCGGCCTCGGTGGCGGAGATCGTGCGCCTCAACATCCTGCATGCCGCCATGCTGGCGATGCGCCGCGCCGTCGGCCGCCTGCGCGCCCCGCCCGACCTGGCGCTGGTCGACGGCAACCGCGCGCCCCCTGGCCTGTGCTGCCCGGCGGTCTGCGTGGTGGGCGGGGACGCGTTGTGCCTGTCCATCGCCGCCGCCTCGATCGTGGCCAAGGTCGTCCGCGACCGCGCCATGCGGCGTCTCGCCCTGCGCTGGCCCGGCTATGGGTGGGAGGCGAATGCCGGCTATGCCACCGCCGCCCACCGCCGCGCCCTGTATGCGCTCGGCCCGACCTGCCACCACCGCCCGGGTTTCGGCACCGTGCGCATGCTGGCGGCGATGGGTTGATCCGAAAACGCCAGGGCGTACCAACACAGGCGTTGACGCGGCCACGCCGTTGCTGATCCCTATGATACGTCCATGAGGAAGGCCGTCGGGCGCCAGCCGAACCGGCGTGTGATCGGCGGTCTTATCGCTGCCATCGACGCCGGGCTTGCCCGGACATGCCTACTTACGCCGGGCTTGCCCGAACACGTCTATTTACGCCGGGCTTGCCCGGACAGGGGAGTTGGCGCTGGTGGAGATCGTGCGCGAACTGCCGTTGGATCAGGTGCTGCTGGGCGACGCCGCGCGCATGATGCGGATGCTGCCGCCGGCCTCGGTCCACTGCATCTTCGCCGATCCGCCGTACAACCTGCAACTTCGCGGCGAGTTGCGGCGGCCCGACGACAGCCTGGTGGATGGGGTCGACGACGACTGGGACCGCTTCGCCGACTTCGCCGCCTACGACGCCTTCACCCGCGAGTGGCTGGGCGAGGCGCGGCGGCTGCTGCGCAAGGACGGCACCATCTGGGTGATCGGCAGCTACCACAACATCTTCCGCATCGGCGCGATCCTGCAGGAGCTCGGGTTCTGGATCCTGAACGACGTGGTGTGGCGCAAGTCCAACCCGATGCCGAATTTCCGCGGCCGCCGGTTCACCAACGCGCATGAGACGATGATCTGGGCCGCCCGCCAGCGCGACAGCAGGCACCGCTTCAACTACCAGGCGATGAAGTCGCTGAACGACGATTTGCAGATGCGCAGCGACTGGCTGATCCCGCTCTGCACCGGCGCGGAGCGGATGCGCAACGAGCACGGGCTGAAGCTGCATCCGACCCAGAAGCCGGAGGCGCTGCTGCACCGGGTGCTGCTGTCCAGCACCGGGTCGGGCGATATCGTGCTGGACCCGTTCCTCGGCACCGGCACCACGGCGGCGGTGGCGAAGCGGCTGTCGCGCCACTTCATCGGCATCGAGCGGCACCCCGCCTATGTCGAGGCGGCGCTGGCCCGCATCCGCCGCACCCGCGCAGCCCCCGACGAGGGCATGGCGACCGTGCCCAACAAGCGCGACGCGCCGCGCGTGCCGTTCGGCAACCTGGTCGAGCGCGGGCTGCTGCCGCCCGGCACCATGCTGTTCGACCGTACGCGGCGGGTCGGCGCCATGGTGGTGGCGGACGGCACCATCCGCGTCGGCGATCTCCAAGGCTCGATCCACAAGGTGGGCGCCGAGGTGCAGAACGCGCCGAGCTGCAACGGCTGGACCTTCTGGCATGTCGAGCAGGCGGGCGCGCTGGTGCCGATCGACGCCATCCGCGCCGCCTCGCTGCTGCTTCCGGCCACGGACAGCGTCGAGGCTCCGTGATCCGCCTGCTGGCGTTGCTGTTCGTGGCGGCGGCGGCGGCGTCCAGCCCGGCGGCGGCCACCTGCTTCGACGGCCAGATTCCACCGGCGCCATGGGCGGCGGCGGCGGCACGGGCGGCGGTGCGGGTGATGCTGGTGCGTGCCGATGGGCGCCCGTTCGGCGCCGCCTCCGGCGTGGTGGTCGCCGGCAGCGGCACCACCAGCGACGCCAACGACCGCCTGCTGACCGCCGGCCATGTGGTGCGCGACCTGCGCGCGCAGCCGGGCGGATGGATCGCCATCTACGACTCCGCCGGCATCTATCTCGGCACCGCGACCTCGGCGGCGTTGGGATCGCCCGGTCCGGCGTTCGGCCTGGTCGGCGCCGTCCAGCCGGGCGGCCTGCATTTCGGCGACGTCGCGGTGCTGCGCATGAGCGCCTTCACGCCGGAGGGGGCGCCGGCGTTCGCGGCCATCGCCGGGTTGCCGTTGGCGCGGGCGCAGCCACCCGGCCTGCTGCGTGGCGAGGTCAGCGTTCCCGCCGGCATCGATCCCGGTGTCTCCGGCGCCGGCGTCATCGGCCCGGATGGCGGCCTGCTCGGCGTCATGGCGTTCAAGGAGAAGGACGACGCGCCACCGGTCGAGGTGCTGGCCGGGCGCGACGACGGCGGCGGCCGGATGCGGGTGCGGCTGCCGCGCCACGCGGTCGCCTATGCGACGCCGCTGGCCGACCGCGCCATCCTGGCCGCCCTCAACGCCGCCGGGCGGCGGGTCGCGCGCGGTTCGCGGCCGTGGCGGGCGCAGGTGCTGGTGCCCGCCTACCTGAAGGGCGCCTGCGTCGCCTTCCGCGCCGTCATGGGGCCGGCATGACCGGCTCTGCCCGCGCCGTGACCGACGCCGCGTGGCGCACCGCGAACAACGCGCCGAGATAGGCCAGCGCGCCGACCAGGAACGGCAGGCCGGGGAAGTCGACCCAGGCGGCCGGGCCGGAGAAGCGGTTGAACAGCACCGAGGCGACCAGCGGGCTGAAGATCGCGGTCAGCCCCTCGACTGAGGACAGCGCGCCCATCACCCGGCCCTGCCGCTCCGGCCCAGCGCGGCCGGAGATCAGCGCCCGCACCGCCGGGTTGGCAATGTTGCCGCACGCCTGCAACGGCACGATGAGGAACACCATCCAGCCCCGTGTCGCCGTCGCCAGCAGCAGGTACGACACCGCGCTGATGGCGAAGCCGGTCATCGCCGTCGCGCGCTCGCCCAGCCGCGCCACCACCCGGCGCACCAGCAGCCCCTGCACCAGCGCGCCGGTGACGCCGACCAGGCCGAGGGCGATGCCGTTCTGCTCGGTGCCCCAGCCGAAGCGCAGCACGGTGGACAGCACGAACACCGTCTGCAACACGCCCAGCCCGAACCACAGGCAGCTCCAGGCCAGCGCCAGCCGGCTCAGCACGGC
>JAYTQW010000289.1:0-6819 GCA_043746535.1 Rhodospirillales bacterium | reverse complement strand
GTGACGGAGTTCGGGTCGCGGTCGCGCAGGGTCAGCACGATGGCGCCGATCATCGCCACCAGCAGCACCAGCCCGGATGTCTGGAACAGCAGGATGTAGTCGGTGTAGATCAGCCGGCCGAGGTCGGCGGTGTTGTGCAGGCCGGCGGTGGCCGGCGACAGCCGCAGCGTGGCGGCGGCGGGCGCGAACTTCCAGCCGCCCCAGACCAGGCCCAGCAACTCGATCAGCAGCACCACGCCGATAGTGGCGCCAACCGGCAGGTAGCGCTGGAAACCCTCGCGCAGCTCGCTGAAATTGATGTCGAGCATCATCACGACGAACAGGAACAGCACCGCGACGGCGCCGACATAGACGATCAGCAGGATCATCGCCAGGAACTCCGCCCCGGCGATCAGGAACAGAGCCGAGGCGTTGAAGAAGGCGAGGATCAGGAACAGCACCGAATGCACCGGGTTGCGGGCGCTCACCACCATCGCCGCCGACAGCAGCAGGATGGCGGCGAACACATAGAAGGCGAGACTTGCGATCATGTCCGATGCCTTAGCGGTACGGCGCGTCGAGTTCCAGACGGCGGGCCAGCTCCGGCTCCCAACGGTCGCCGTTGGCGAGCAGGCGGCCTTTGTCGTAGAGCAGCTCCTCCCGCGTCTCGACGGAATATTCGAGGTTCGGCCCCTCGACGATGGCGTCCACCGGGCAGGATTCCTCGCACAGGCCGCAGAAGATGCATTTGGTCATGTCAAGGTCGTAGCGTGTGGTACGGCGGGAGCCGTCTTCCCGCGGGGCGGACTCGATGGTGATGGCCTGCGCCGGACACACGGCCTCGCACAGCTTGCAGGCGATGCAGCGTTCCTCGCCGTTCGGATAGCGGCGCAGCGCGTGTTCGCCACGGAAGCGCGGGCTGAGCGTGTTCCGCTCATGCGGGTAGTTCAGCGTCACCTTCGGCTTGAACATGTAGCGCAACGTCAGCGCCATGCCGTCGAACACGTCGGCCAGCAACATGCCGCGCGCGGTGCGATCCAGGAATGCCATCGTTCAGGCTCCGTTCAGACAAGGCGGGCGCACCCGCGAACCCAACTCACTCATCATGCGACATGCGGCAGCCAGCCCATCGCCAGCAACACGCCAGCGACCAGCACCAGATAGCCCAGCGAGGCCGGCAGGAACACCTTCCAGCCCAGCCGCATCAACTGGTCGTAGCGGTAGCGCGGGAAGGTGCCGCGCACCCAGATGAACACGAACAGGCAGAACATGATCTTGCCGATGAACCAGACCGGGCCGGGGATCCAGGTGAACGGCGCGATCCCGAACGGCGCCAGCCAGCCGCCGAGGAACAGGATCGAGGTCATCGCCGACATCAGGATCATGTTGGTGTACTCGCCGAGAAAGAACAGCGCGAACGCCATGGCGCTGTACTCGACGAAGAATCCGGCGACGATCTCGCTCTCGCCTTCCGGCAGGTCGAACGGCGAGCGGTTGGTCTCCGCCAGCGTCGAGATGAAGAAGATAATGAACATCGGGAACAGCGGGATCACGAACCAGATGTGGCGCTGCGCCAGCACGATGTCGTTCAGGTTCAGGCTGCCGACGCAGAGCAGCACGGTCACGATGACGAAGCCCATCGAGACCTCGTAGCTGACCATCTGCGCCGCCGAGCGCATGGCGCCGAGGAAGGCGTATTTCGAGTTGCTGGCCCAGCCGGCGATGATGATGCCATAGACGCCGAGGCTGCTGATGGCGAACAGGTACAGGATGCCGACGTTGATGTTGGCGATGGCCCAGCCGTTGTCGACCGGGATCACCGCCCAGGCGATCACCGCGAGGCCGAAGGTCAGCATCGGCGCCATCAGGAACAGGAAGCGGTTGGACCCGGACGGAACCACCGTCTCCTTCATCAGCATCTTGATGGCATCGGCGAAGGGCTGGAACAGGCCGAACGGCCCGACCACGTTGGGGCCCTTGCGCAGTTGGATGGCGGCCAGCACCTTGCGCTCGGCATAGGTCAGGTAGGCCATGCTGATCAGCACCGGCACGATGATGGCCAACGCCTTGACCACGGTCAGCAGCGCGATGCCGCCGGTGGTCTGGAAGAACGGACCCATCCGCCTACTCCGCCGCCATGGCGAACGGCACGATGTCCGCCACGCATTGCGCCATGGTGGGGCTGGCCCGGCTGATCGGGTCGGTCTGGTAGTAGGTGGCGAACCACGGCACGAACGCCCCCTCGCCCACCGTGCCCGCGTCGCCGGCCGGCCCGGCCAGGTCGGAGCAGCCGAAGCGGGGCAGAACGTCGAGGCGGGCGAACACCGGGTTGGCCTGTTCCAGCCGGGCGCGCAGTTCCTCCAGCGTGTCGTAGGGCAGCTTGCGGCCGATCAGCCCGCTGAACGCGCGCAGTATCTTCCAGTCCTCACGCGCCTCGCCGGGCGGGAACACCGCGAGGCGGCCACGCTGCACGCGGCCCTCGGTGTTGACGTAGGTGGCGTTCTTCTCGGTGTAGGCGGCGCCCGGCAGGATCACGTCGGCCCGGCTGGCGCCAGCGTCGCCGTGATGGCCCTGATAGACCACGAAGGTGTTGGCCGCGATCCGCGCCGGATCGAACTCGTCGGCGCCAAGGTTCCACAGCAGGTCGACGCCGCCGCCGAGCATGGCGGCCAGATCCTTGCCCCCGGAACCAGGCACGAAGCCGAGGTCGAGCGCCCCCACCCTGCCCGCCGCCGTCTGCAACACGTTGAAGCCGTGCCAGTCCGGCGTCAGCATGCCGAACTCGGCAGCCAGCCTCCACGCCGCCGCCAGGATCGCCGCGCCATCGGTACGCGCCAGCGCCGACTGGCCGACCACCAGCATGGGGTGCCTGGCCGCGCGCAGCACGTCGGCGAACGCGCCGAGATCGCCCAACGCGGCCGGCCCGTCGCCCAGGCGCGTGATCGCGTAGGTGAGGTTGTCGGCGGGTCCGACCGAGCCGACGGCGAGTTGGCCGGTCAGCCAGCGCTTGCGGATGCGCGCGTTGATCAGCGGCGCCTCATGGCGCGGGTTGCAGCCGATCAGCAGCAGCGCATCGGCCTCCTCGATCCCGGCGATGCCGGTGTTGAAGGTGTAGAAATCGCGCCGGGAAACGTCGCCGGCCGCGTTGTCCTGGCGGCAGTCGAGGTTGGCCGACCCCAGCGCCGCCATCAGGTCGCGCAGCGCCAACGTGCTTTCGGCATCGACCAGGTTGCCGACGACGGCGCCGATCCGCTCGCCCGAGAGGCCCTGCATCCGCTTGGCGATGGCGGCGAACGCATCGTCCCAGGTGGCGCGCGCCAGCTTGCCGTCGCGCTTCACCCAGCAGCCGTCGAGCCGCCGGCGGCGCAGCCCATCCAGGGCGTAACGCGACTTGTCGGCCAGCCACTCCTCGTTCACGTCCTCGTTCAGGCGCGGCTGGATGCGCATGACCTCCGGACCGCGCGTGTCGACGACGATGGATGCGCCGACCGCGTCGAGCACGTCGACGCTGTCGTGCTTGCGCAGCTCCCATGGCCGCAGCACGTAGGCGTTCGGCTTGGAGAGCAATGCCCCGACCGGGCACAGATCGACGATGTTGCCGGACAGCTCGCTGGACAGCGCCCGCTCGACATAGGTGCCGACCTCCATGTTCTCGCCGCGCGAGGTGGCGCCGAGTTCCGCCACGCCGGCGACCTCGGTGATGAAGCGGATGCAGCGCGTGCAGTGGATGCAGCGGTTCATCGCCGTCTTGACCAGCGGGCCGAGGTTCTTGTCCTTCACCGCGCGCTTTGGCTCATGGTAGCGCGAATGGTCCATGCCGTAGCCCATGGACTGGTCCTGCAAGTCGCACTGGCCGCCCTGGTCGCAGATCGGGCAGTCGAGCGGGTGGTTGATGAGCAGGAACTCCATCACCCCGCGCCGCGCCTGACGCACCATCGGGCTGTCGGTCTTGACCACCATGCCGTCCGCGACCGGGTAGCCGCAGGAGGCGACCGGTTTGGGCGCCTTCTCCACCTCGACCAGGCACATGCGGCAGTTGCCGGCGATGGAGAGCCGCTCGTGGTAGCAGAAGCGGGGGATCTCGCGGCCCGCCGCCTCGCACGCCTGGATCAGCGCGGAGCCGTTCGGAACCTCGATCTCGATGCCATCGATGGTGAGCTTCGCCATGATCTACTCCGCCGCCAGAGCGAGCACGGGCGCGGCCCGCGCCGCCTTGTAGGCGGCGATCCGTTCCTCCATCACGGGGCGGAAATGCCGGATCAGGCCCTGGATCGGCCAGGCCGCCGCATCGCCCAGGGCACAGATCGTGTGCCCCTCGATCTGCCGCGTGACCTGTTCCAGCATGTCGATCTCGCTGATTTCCGCGCGTCCCTGCACCATGCGGTGCATCACCCGCATCATCCAGCCGGTGCCCTCGCGGCACGGGGTGCATTGGCCGCAACTCTCGTGCTTGTAGAACTGGGCCAGGCGGGCGATGGCCTTGATGACGTCGGTCGACTTGTCCATGACGATGACGCCGGCGGTGCCGAGGCCGCTCTTCACATCGCGCAGGCTGTCGAAGTCCATCAGGATGGTGTCGCAGGTTGCCTTCGGCATCAGCGGCACCGAGGAGCCGCCGGGGATCACCGCCAGCAGATTGTCCCAGCCGCCGCGCACGCCGCCGCAATAGGTGTCGATCAGCTCGCGCAACGGGATGCCGAGTTCCTCCTCGACGTTGCACGGCTTGTTCACATGGCCGCTGATGCAGAAGATCTTGGTGCCGGCGTTCTTTGGCCGGCCAAGCGCGCTGAACCACGCGCCGCCACGGCGCAGGATGGTCGGCGCCACCGCGATCGTCTCCACGTTGTTCACCGTGGTCGGGCAGCCGTACAGCCCGACCGCCGCCGGGAATGGCGGCTTCATGCGCGGCAGGCCCTTCTTGCCTTCCAGGCTCTCCAGCATCGCCGTCTCTTCGCCGCAGATATAGGCGCCCGCGCCGCGATGCAGGAACACGTCGCAGTCCCAGCCGGAGCCGCAGGCGTTGGCGCCGACCAGCCCGGCGGCATAGGCCTCGTCGATGGCGACCTGCAAATTGACCGCCTCGTTGTAGTACTCGCCGCGGATGTAGATGAAGCAGGTATGCGCGCCCATCGCGAACGAGGCGATCAGCGCGCCCTCGATCAGCTTGTGCGGGTCGTGGCGCATGATGTCGCGGTCCTTGCAGGTGCCCGGCTCGCTCTCATCGGCGTTGATGACCAGGTAGTGCGGGCGGTCGCCCACCGTCTTCGGCATGAACGACCATTTCATGCCGGTGGGGAAACCGGCGCCGCCACGGCCGCGCAGGCCCGAGGCCTTCATCTCGTCGATGACGGCGTCGCGGCCGCGCGCGATGATGGCGGCGGTGCCGTCCCAATCGCCGCGCGCGCGAGCGCCGTCGAGCCTGAAGTCGTGCAGGCCGTACAGGTTGGTGAAGATGCGATCGCGATCTTGCAGCATCGCCTACTCCGCGTTCTGGTGTTGTGCGGGCGGGTTGTCCAGCGTGGTCAGGGTCATCGGCCCACCCACCGGGGCCGAGGTCTGGCGGCCGATCACCGAACCGGGCGGCGGCGCCTCGCCACGCGCCAAGCTGGACAGGAGCTGTTCGGTGCTGGCCGCGTCCAGGTCCTCGTAGTAGTCGTCGTTCACGCAGAGGATCGGCGCGTTCACGCAGGCGCCGACGCACTCCACCTCGGTCATGGTGAACAGCCCGTCGGCGCTGGTTTCGCGCCAGCCCTTGATGCCGGTGAACTTGCGGCAGGCCGCCACCACCGCGTCGGAGTCGCGCAGCCAGCACGGCGTCGTGGTGCAGATTTGCAGGTGGTACTTGCCCACCGGCGTGGTGTTGAACATCAGGTAGAAGGTGGCGACCTCATAGACGCGGATCGGCGCCATGCCGAGGCGCGCGGCCACCACGTCCATGGCGATGCGCGGCACCCAGGCGCTGCCGGTGTCGCGGTTCATCTGGCGCTGCGCGGCGAACAGCAACGGCAGCACGGCGCTCGCCTGCCGCCCGGGCGGGAACTTCGCGATCTGCTTGACGATCTCGGCCTCGCTCTCGGCGTCGAACGCGAACGCCTCCGGCTCGCGCGGGTGGAGGTCGCCCTCGCTGCCCTGGTTGACCGTCGCGCGCTGGTTCGGGCCGGGAGTGGGCGGGTTGGTCATGCGGACTACCTGTCGATCTCGCCGAACACGATGTCGAGCGACCCGATGATCGCAACCGCATCGGCCAGCATGTGCCGCTTCGAGAGAACTTCCATCGCCTGCAAATGCGCAAACCCGGTCGGGCGGATCTTGCAGCGGTAGGGCTTGTTGGTGCCATCGGCGACCAGATAGATGCCGAACTCCCCCTTCGGCGACTCGATCGCCGTGTAGGTGGCGCCGGCCGGCACATGGAAGCCCTCGGTGTAGAGCTTGAAGTGGTGGATCAGCGCCTCCATCGAGGTCTTCAGCTCACCGCGCGTGGGCGGGCTGAACTTGCGGTCCAGGATCTTGACCGGGCCGGGCCGCATCTGCGCCAGGCACTGCCGGACGATCTTCACGCTCTCCCGCATCTCGGCGATGCGCATCAGGTAGCGGTCGTAGCAGTCGCCGTTGCGGCCAACGGCCACGTCGAACTCGACCTTTTCGTAGAACTCGTACGGCTGCGACTTGCGCAGGTCCCACGGCACGCCGCTGGCGCGCAGGCAGGGGCCGGTGAAGCCCCAGGCGAGCGCGTCCTCCGGGCTGATGATGCCGATATCGACCGTGCGCTGCTTCCAGATGCGGTTGTTGGTGAGCAGCGACTCCATGTCGTCGATGAATTTCGGGAACGTTGCCGCCCAG
>JAYTQW010000288.1:0-7380 GCA_043746535.1 Rhodospirillales bacterium | reverse complement strand
TACATCGATGCCCGTCCGGGCGCGCCGCATCCCGCCATGGCGGTCGGCCGTGCGGTCGACCTGGTGATCGACGAGCCGGCGGTGCGCACCGAGATCGACGCCAAGCTGGCGCAACTGGAGGTTCTGGCGCGCGCGCACGGCTCCGCCATCGGGCTGGCCGGGCCGCCGCGCCCGGTCACCGTGGCCCGCATCAACGCCTGGGCAAATGGGTTGGCCGCGCGGGGTTTCGTGCTGGTCCCGGTCAGCGCGGCGGCGACGATGGTGCCGCCCGCCAGATCCGGACCTGCCGCCGTGGCGGCGCCATGACCGGCTTGCCCGGCGAGGAGCCGATTGCCGATCTCGGCCACCTGCCATATCGCCCGAACGTCGGCGCGGTGCTGTTCAACCCGCGCGGCTTGGTGTTCGTCGCCCGCCGCGCCGACCTGCCGCGCGATGTGGCCGACCTCGCCGGCTGGCAACTGCCGCAGGGTGGCATCGACGGCGACGAGAACCCGCGCGACGCGGTGCTCCGCGAGCTGCACGAGGAGATCGGCACCAGCCACGCCGAGATCATCGGCGAGCATCCCGACTGGCTGCACTACGACTTTCCCGCCGGCCTGCGCCAGCTCGGCGGGCGCAAGTCTCGCTTCCGGGGCCAGCGCCAGCGTTGGTTCGCGCTGCGTTTCACCGGGCGCGACGAGGACATCCGCCTCGACGCCGACGTGACGCCGGAGTTCGACGCCTGGCGCTGGACCCACCTGCGCGAGCTGCCCGGTCTGGCGGTGGCCTGGAAGCGCCCCGTCTATGAGACGCTCGCCCTGTCGTTCGCGCCGTTCGCCGCACCCTGAAGGAGCCACGCCATGCGCCGCCTTGTCCTCGCCGCCGTGGCCGCGTCGCTGCTGGCGGCCGCGCCCGCGTTCGCCGACGCCACCCGGATCGGCCAGGTGGACACCACCTTCAAGCTGCTTGGCCGCAACGACCGCATCGTGGTCGAGCGTTACGACGACCCGCGCGTCGATGGCGTGAGCTGCTACCTGAGCCGCGCCGAAACCGGCGGCATCAAGGGGTCGCTCGGCCTCGCCACCGATCCCAACCGCTTCTCCATCGCCTGCCGCGCCACCGGGCCGGTGGTGCCGCGCGGCCGCCTGCCCGACAACGAGGTGGTGTTCGGCGAGAGCGCCAGCCCGTTCTTCAAGGAGGTTCGCGTCAGCCGGCTGTACGACGCGCAGAAGCAGGTGCTGGTCTATCTGGTGTGGTCGACCATCGCCTTCGGGCGCGACGGAAGTGCCTTCAACAGCGTTACCGCGGTGCCGATCAACGCGCATTGAGGGTTCGCCACATGGGACACTGGATCAAGCTGGCCGCCGCCGATGGGCACGCGGCGACCGCCTGGCGCACCGGGCCGGAGCGGGCCACCCGCTCGTTGGTGGTGGTGCAGGAAATCTTCGGCGTGAACCACCACATCCGCAGCGTGTGCGAGGAGTTCGCCAGCCAGGGTTACGCCGTGGTGGCGCCGGCGCTGTTCGACCGCGTGGGATCGAGCATCGAACTCGGCTACACGCCCGAGGACGTGGCGCACGGCCGCGCGCTGCGCCAGCAGATCGGCGACGACGTGGTGATGGAGGACATCGTCGCGGCGGCGCTGTCCCTGCCCGCCGGGCATCGCGCCATCGTCGGCTATTGCTGGGGCGGCACGCTGGCGTGGTGGGGCGCCACCCGCACCAGGCTGTTCGGCGCGGCGGTGGGCTGGTACGGCGGCGGCATCGCCGCCACCCGCATGGAGGAGCCGAACTGCCCGGTGCAACTGCATTTCGGCGAGGCCGATAGCGGCATCCCCATGAGCGACGTGGATGCGATCCGCGCGGCACAGCCCGATGTGGAGGTGTTCACCTACCCCGGCGCCGGCCACGGCTTCGGCTGCGGCGAGCGCGCCAGCTACTCGGAGGCGGCCGCCACGCTGGCGCGGGAGCGGACGCTGGCGTTCCTTGCGCGAGGGTTGAAAGGCTGAAGGCCAGGGCGCTGCCCTGGACCCGCCAGGACGCGGCGCGTCCTGGACCTGCATTGGGTTGGAGTGCCATGGGCAAGCCTTTGGTGGAGGCAAAAGGCAAGGGCGCCTTGCCTTAGGCGAGTACCCGTCCGGCCACCGCGTCCAGCTTGGCCACCATCGCCGGGTCGCGGGCGCCGGGCGCGGTGATGAGGGCGTGGTCGAGGGCACGGTCGCAGCCGGCGGGGCAAAGGCCGCGCGCCTCGCCGATGACCGGGACCACGCGCGTCAGCAGTTCGCGGGCGCGGTCGGCGTTGGCCAGCAACACCTTGACCACCATGTCGACGGTGACGTTGCCGTGGCTGTCGTGCCAGCAATCGTAGTCCGTCACCATGGCGACGGTGGCGTAGCACATCTCCGCCTCACGGGCGAGCTTGGCCTCCGGCATGTTGGTCATGCCGATGACGCTGCAGCCCCAGCTTCGATAGAGCTGGCTTTCGGCCCGCGAGGAGAACTGCGGTCCCTCCATGACGAGGTAGGTGCCGCCGCGCGTGACCGGTAGCCCTATGTCCAGCGCCGCATCGTGCAGCGCGTGGCCGAGGCGGGGGCATACCGGGTCGGCGACCGAGACATGGGCGACGCAGCCGGTGCCGAAGAAACTTTTGACCCGGGCAAAGCTGCGGTCGATGAACTGGTCGACGATGACGAAGTGGCCGGGCGGCAGCTCCTCCTTGAGGCTGCCGACCGCCGAGAGCGAGAGGATATCGGTGCAGCCGGCCCGCTTCAGCGCGTCGATGTTGGCGCGGTAGTTCAGCTCGGACGGCGGAATGCGGTGGCCGCGCCCGTGCCGGGGCAGGAACACCAGCCGCACGTCGCCGAGCCAGCCCTCCAGCAACTCGTCGGACGGATCGCCCCAGGGGGTGGAGACGCGGCGCCAGGCGGTGCGCTCCAGCCCTGGAATGTCGTACAGGCCGGAGCCGCCGATCACGCCGATAACCGGCCGTACCTGGTCGCTCATCGCGCGGCTTCCCTCAGTGGACGTCGGCCCAGACCTTGCGCTTCACCGCGTAGGTGATGCCGGTCATCAGCGCCAGGAAGATGACGATCTTTACGCCCAGCCGCTTGCGCTGCTCCATCTCCGGGTTGGCGATATAGGTCAGGAAGGTCACCACGTCGCGCGCCTCCTGGTCGACGCTGGCCGGGGTGCCGTCGGCGTATGTCACTTGGTTCGGCTGCAACGGCGGCGGCATGGCGATCTGGTGGCCGGGATACCACTTGTTGTAGTAGCGGCCATCGGCGATCTTCACGCCGGCGGGCGGGTCGGAGTAGCCGTCGGCGATCAGCGAGTAGATGTAGTCGGCGCCGCCCTCGCGCGCCTTGACGATGACCGACTGGTCGGGCGGCAGCGCCCCGCCATTGGCCGCGCGCGCCGCCTTCTCGTTGGGAAACGGGTCACGGAAATGGTCGCTCGGCAGCGCCGGGCGCTCGATCGGCTGACCGTCGTCGTTGGTGTCCGGCACGTTGATGGTGGCGGCGATTGCTTTGACCTGCGCCGCCGTCAGGCCGATGCCCATGAGGTTGCGGTAGGACGCCTCCTTCATGGAGTGGCAGGCCGAGCAGACTTCCTTATAGACCTGGAAACCGCGTTGGGCGGAGGCGCGGTCGATGGTCCCGAACAGGCCGGAGAACGTCCACGGCTGCTGCGGCAACGGCGGCTCGCTTGCCTCCTGGGCGAAGGCGGGAAGCGCCGCCCCGGTCCCCAGGGCGAGGGTCAGGGCGAGGGCGGAGGCGAGACGCATCAGACTTTCTCCATGGGCTTGGCTGCGGCGCCGGCCGGCAGCGGGCCACCGCCGATGCGGATGACCGGCTTGCTGATGCTGTCCGGCAGCGGCAACGGCCGCTCCAGCTTGCCCAGCAGCGGCAGCGCCACCAGGAAGTGGAAGTAGTACCAGGTGGTGGCGACGCGGCCGAGGATGATCCAGATACCCTCGGGATGGTGCGCGCCGACCTCGCCGAGCACGATCAGGTCGATCACCAGCGCGAACATCAACTGGCGGTAGATCGGCCGGAAACGGGCGCTGCGCACCGGGCTGGTGTCGAGCCAGGGCACCACGAACAGCACCGCGATGGCGCCGAACATCAGCACCACGCCCATCAGCTTGTTCTCGACCGCGCGCAGGATGGCGTAGAACGGCAGGAAGTACCATTCCGGCACGATCGAGACCGGCGTCACGCCGGGGTTGGCCGGGATGTAGTTGTCGGCGTGGCCCAGGTAGTTCGGCAGGAAGAACACCAGGATGGCGAACACCAGCAGATAGACGCAGATGCCGACCGAGTCCTTGATGGTGTAGTACGGGTGGAACGGCAGCGTGTCCTGCGGCCCCTTCACCTCGATGCCGAGCGGGTTGTTCGACCCGGTGACGTGCAAGGCGGTGATGTGCAGGAACACCACGCCGGTGATGACGAACGGCAACAGGTAATGCAGGCTGAAGAAGCGGTTCAGCGTCGGGTTGCCGACGGTGAAGCCGCCCCACAGCCAGGTGACGATGCCGTTGCCGACCACGGGGATGGCCGAGAACAGGCTGGTGATGACCTTGGCGCCCCAGAACGACATCTGGCCCCACGGCAGCACGTAGCCCATGAACGCGGTCGCCATCATCAGCAGCAGGATGACGACGCCGATCATCCACAACAGCTCGCGCGGCTTCTTGTAGGAGCCGTAATAGAGGCCACGGAACATGTGGATATAGACGATGATGAAGAACATCGAGGCGCCGTTGGCATGGACGTAGCGCAGCAGCCAGCCGTAGTTCACGTCGCGCATGATGCGCTCGACGCTGTCGAACGCCATGGTCGTGCTGGCGGTGTAGTTCATCGCCAGGAAGATGCCGGTGGCGATCATGATCGCCAGGTTGATCATCGCCAGCGCGCCGAAGTTCCAGAAATAGTTGAAGTTCTTCGGCGTGGGGAACACGCCGTACTCCTTCTGGATCAGCGTGAACACCGGCAGCCGCGTATCGACCCAGTTCAGGATCGGGTTGGCGATTTCGCTCTTGTGGATTCCAGCCATCGATCTACTCCAATCTGCGGCGGCTCAGCCGATCTTCACTTTGGTGTCCGTCTCGAACGCATAGTCCATCACCGGCAGGTTGGCCGGCGCCGGCCCATGCCGCACGCGGCCAGACACATCGTACTGGCTACCGTGGCAGGGGCAGTAGTAGCCGCCGAAATCGCCGCGCGGATCGGTCGACTTGTTGCCCAGCGGCACGCAGCCGAGATGGGTGCAGACGCCGCTGCAAATCAGCCATGCGTCGTGCCCCGCCTTGGTGCGGGACTGGTCGGTGGCCGGGTCGATCAACGAGGCAATCGGCACCGCGCGCACCGCAGTCACCTCCTCCGGCGTGCGGTGGCGCACGAAGGTCGGCTGGCCGCGCCAGAACACGGTGATGCCCTGGCCGATCGGGATCGGCGCCAGATCCACCTCGGTCGAGGACAGCGCCAGCACGTCGCTGGATGGGTTCATGCTGTCGACCAGCGGCCACGCCAGCGCGCCGACGCCGATCGCCGCGCCCGAAAGCGCCACCAGCTTCAGGAAATCCCGCTTGCCGCCATCGGCGACAGGCTCATGCGTCTCATGCGTCGATGCCGACATCGTCCCCGCCATGCCAAATCCGTAAGCAGTGTTGTAGAGTTGCGCCTTCGCCGCCGCAACATGCCGGCGCGCAGTTCGCCACACTCTATTTAGGGCATTCAGCCGTGTCGCAAGCCGCAATGACCATCGGACACGCATCCGCATCCACGCCGGCCACCGGGTCGTCGCCGCACGTGGCGTGGCGTCCGGCGGCGCAGGCGTGGTTCGAGTCGCTGCGCGACCGCCTCTGCGCTGTGTTCGAGGCCATCGAGGCGGAGGCCGGCGGCGACGCGACCTTCGCCCGCACCGAATGGGACCGCCCGACCGAGGATGGCAGCCACGGTGGCGGCGGCGTGATGAGCGTCATGCGCGGCCAGGTGTTCGAGAAGGTCGGCGTCAACGTCTCCACCGTGGAGGGCGTGTTCAGCCCCGAGTTCCGCGCCCAGATCCCCGGCGCCGTCGACGACCCCCGCTTCTGGGCCAGCGGCATCAGCCTGGTCGCGCACATGGCCAGCCCGCGCGTGCCGGCGGTGCATTTCAACACCCGCATGCTCATCACCACCCAGGGCTGGTTCGGCGGCGGCGGCGACCTCACGCCCATGCGCCTCGACGCGCCCGAGGCGGTGGCGGACGCGGCGGACTTCCACGCCGCCCTGCGCGTTGCCTGCGACGCGCACGACCCGGCCTACTACCCGAAGTTCAAGGCATGGTGCGACCGCTACTTCTTCCTGCCGCACCGCAACGAGCCGCGCGGCGCCGGCGGCATCTTCTACGACCACCTCGACAGCGGCGACGCCGGGGCCGACTTCGCCTTCACCCGCGCGGTCGGCGATGCCTTCGCCACCATCTACCCGGCCATCGTGCGCCGGCGGATGCGCGAGCCATGGACGCAGGCCGAGCGCGAGCACCAGTTGATCCGGCGCGGACGCTATGTGGAGTTCAACCTGATCCACGACCGCGGCACCCTGTTCGGCCTCAAGACCGGCGGCAACGTCGAGGCGATCCTGATGAGCCTGCCGCCCGAGGCGCGCTGGCCTTGATGGCGGCGGCGGTCTTGATGACGACGGTTCGGCACGCGATGTTGGCCGCATGACCAACCGCACGCAGCACGAGGTCGGCCACCGGCTCGACGCCGCCGCCGCCGCCTGCTTGCACAGCGGGGCGCGGCTGACGCCGTTGCGGCGTGACCTGCTGGCGCTGGTGCTGGCGGCGGAGGGGCCGGCGACCGCGTACCAGTTGCTGGAGCGGCTGCGCGCCACGCATCCGGGCGCGGCGCCGCCGACGGTGTACCGCACGCTCGACTTCCTGCTGGCGCAACGGCTGATCCACCGGGTCGAGCGGCTGAATGCCTTCGTCGCCTGTAGCGAGGCGGAGCAGCACGACCACGCCGCCTCGTTCCTGATCTGCGGCCGCTGCGGCACCGTGGCCGAGCTGGAGGACCACGACCTCAGCGAGGCAGTGCGCGGCGCGGCCCGCCATGCCGGATTCCGGCCAAGTGCGGCGACGGTGGAAATCGAGGGCCTGTGCGCGCAATGCGTCCAGGCCGGGCCGGCGCGGGCATGACCATGCGAGGCGTGTACTAACCCGCCGTGACGACGAGTTTCCAGGAATAGTAGGCAAGCGGTTCTTTTTGCAAAAAGAACCAAAAACCTTCCATCAGTTAGGCGCGTCGGCAGCAGCGGATTACGTTTTGATATCGTAACGTTACAGGCGTGCGTAGGCCTGCTCACGCCAGGGCTTTGCTGAACGCAGGCACGCTGGGTCGGGCGCGCCGCCTGGGCGGTGG
>JAYTQW010000287.1:0-21203 GCA_043746535.1 Rhodospirillales bacterium | reverse complement strand
TCCGCCGGCAGGTTGGTCACCAGGCCCTGGTTCTTCACGTTGAAATGTCCGCGATAGACCCGGCCGGTTTCCAGCCCCTCCAGGATATAGCTGCAATGTTCCTCGCTGCGCTTCCAGCCCGCCAGCGGCGATCCGGCCTCGGCCAGCCATTGCGGGAAGTCGGTCTCGAACCAGTCCCGCTGCTCGATGCAGTGGCGCAGGTAGCCCCCGGTCTCGCCGTTGATCCAGGTGGTCATGTCGATCCAGCGATTGATCTCGTCCGGGCGCTTGCGATACCACGGCAGGTACTCGCTGAGATGGCCGTTGCTCTCGGTCGAGTAGCAGCCGAACCGGCGCAGCACGTCGATGCGCACCTTTTCTTCGTGGCTGAAGCGTGGATGCGCCTCGAACGCCGCCAGCAACTCGTCGCCGCCGATCTTGCGGCCGTTGTAGCGGATGTCGAGATACCACGTCTGGTGGTTGATGCCGGAACAGACGTACTCGACCTCGCGCGGGTCGGCGGCCCCCAGCACCTCGGCAATCTGGTGCCAGCCATGCTGCACGCCGTGGCACAGGCCGATGACGTTCTTGATGCCGCCGGCGTCGATGGCGGCCCAGGTGTTCATCGCCATCGGGTTGGCGTAGTTGAGCAGCCAGGCATCGGGTTCCGCCACCTCGCGGATGTCGCGGCAGAAGTCCAGCAGCGCCGGGATGGAGCGCTGGCCATACATGATGCCGCCGGCGCAGATGGTGTCGCCGACGCATTGGTCGACGCCGTAGCGCAGTGGGATCTCGATGTCGCTGGCGAATGCCGGCAGGCCGCCGATGCGCACGCAGCAGACCACATAGCGCGCGCCGGCCAACGCCTCGCGCCGGTCCAGCGACGAGGTGACGCGGGCTGGCAGCCGGTTGGCCTCGACATCGCGCTGCAATATCTGCGCGACCATGCTCAGGTTGTCGGCATTGATGTCGTGCAGCGCGAACTCGCAGTCGCGGAATTCCGGCACCGCCAGGATGTCGCGCACCAGTTTGCGGGTGAAGCCGACGCTTCCGGCGCCGATGACGGCTATTTTCATGCGGTCTCCCCGAAGTAACCCAACCGGTGTGACCCCATTGGGTAATATCATGCTGACCATATCGCCTGATTCCAACCGGGGTAGAGGAAAGTTGTGAGATGACGGGTAAATCCGTGCTGGATGATCTTGGCGCCCGTGCGCCTGGCGGCTGCGCGGTGTTGTTTCCCAAGACCGGCATCCGCCTGCACGCCATGGTCACCAGCGCCGGCTATGACCGCTGCCGCAGCGCCGATTACGACTGGCACGGGTTGCGGCGCGGCGACGGCCCGTTCGTGCTGGTGCAACACACCCTGTCAGGGCGCGGTCATTTGCGCTACGAGGGAAGTGAGCATCAGGTCGGTCCTGGCCAGACGTTGCTGCTGCGCTTCCCGCACGACAACCGCTACTGGCTTGGCCGCAGCCCGGAATGGGAGTTCTTCTGGCTGTGCCTGAGCGGTCGCGAGGTGGTGCGGCTGTGGCGCGAGATGCTGGCCAGCGCCGGCCCGCTGGTCGCGTTGCCGGACGCCGTGATCGCGCGATTGGCCGGGCTGTGCCTCGGCGTGCTGCGGGGTGAGGCGCACTCCGCCGCCGCCGCGTCCGAGATCGCCTATGCCGCCGCCATGAGCCTCGCTGGCCACATCCTGGCGCCCGGCACCGCGCAGCCTGGCCCGGTGCGGCCGAACGCCGTCGAACGCGCGGTGACGTTGTGCCGCGCCCACCCGGCCGACCGCCTCGACGTGACCCGCCTCGCCGCGGCGGCAGGGTTGAGCCGGCACCATTTCAGCCGTGTGTTCGCCGCCAGCGAGGGCCTGTCGCCGGCGCGCTACCTGCTGCGCCAGCGCCTGGAGCAGGCGGCGGTGCTGCTGCGCACCGAGGCGAGTTCGATCAAGCAGATTGCCGGAAGCTGCGGCTTTGCCGACGCCAACTATTTTGCCAAGGTGTTCCGCCGCGTCTATGCCATCAGCCCCCGCGAGTTCCGTGACAGCGGCGCGTTCGGACCAGTGAGCGCGTCGAAAGTCATGCAGCCTGCCGCCGACGCGGGCGGGTGAGGGCCATGGCCGGATGCGGCTACGGCGTCCGGCCCGCCTCGCTCACGAAATCGATGCCGCGCGCCAGCCAGCAGCCGACGCGCACGCCGGTGACGTGGCCGTTGCTGTCGCGATGGAAGTGCAGCGTCCAGTCGCCGGGTGCGCCGTAGTCGAGCGCACGCGGGCACGGCAGCAGCCAGATATCCGGCGCGAACGGAGCCAGGGGCTGCATGGCTCCCTCGCCCAACGCGCCGGAGAACGCGCCATACATCGCGCCGCCGGCCAGCGCGCAGGTCAGGTCGGCGTCGAGTTCGTGCGAGTGAAAGCGCCCTTCGACCGGCATGGGCCGGACATCGGCGCAGCGCACCAGCGGGCTGCGGATGTGATCGGCCGGACGATCCATCCAGACCTCCCCATCCTGCCGCCAGATGTGCGCGCCGGTGCCGTGCAGCGCCGCGCCCACGCTCGCCAGCGGCTCCGGCTGCGCCGCGAAACGCAGTTGCTGGACGCCACCGGGTGACGGCTCCAGCCATGTCGCCAGACCCGTCTCCGGCTCCAGGTAGCGCCCGTGCCACTCCTCGCCTGGCATAGCCGCGACAGCCGCCGGCGCATCGAACAGCGCCGCCAGCAGGCCGAGCGCCGCCTCGCGTGGGTCGGCCATGTGGTTGAACAGCACCACCACGGACACGCGCTCCGCCGCAATGTGCGCGCGAAAACTGCGCCAGCCGCGCAGGCCGCCACCGTGGCAGGTCGCGGCACGGCCCAGCAGGGTGGCATGGCTGAGGCCGAAGCCGTAGCTGGCGGCTGCGCCGTCGCGGAACGTCTGCGGCGCCGACAGCCGGTTGTAGAGTCCGTCCGCATCGTCGCGGCTGGCGTCGATGAAGCGCTCCCACGCGATCATGTCGTCGAGGCTGGCGGCCAGGCCGGCGTCGCCGGTCCAGTGGATGTTGTTCACGGCCGGGCGAAAGCCGTCCTGCACCGAGCCTTCGTAGCCGATGCCGCCGCCCACGACGTGGGACGTATCGGGGTTGAGCATCGCGTGCGGCATCCCGGCGCGGTCGAGGATACGCGTGCGCAATTGCTCGGCGAACAGTTGTCCTGTGCGCCGCTCGATGATGTCGGAGAGCAGGCGGAAGTTCTGGTTGGCGTAGGAGTACCGCGTGCCGGGCGCGAACTGCAAAGATTGCGTGCGGGCGATGAGATTATGGGCATCGTCCGGCCCGAACCGGCCCTCGACGGCGGCGCCGCACAGCATCGCCAGCGCCCAGTAGTCGCGCAGGCCGGACTGGTTGTGGCACAGTTCGCGCGTGGATGGCGGCGGCTGCCGCAGGTTGGGCAACGCCTGCCGCACGTCGCCGTCCAGCGCGGCGGGATCGGGAAATTGGTCGAGCAGCAGCGCGCAGGTGAACTGCTTGGTGATGGAGCAGACCAGCGCCATCGTCTGCGGCGTGAACCGCAGCCGCCGCTCGGTGTCCGCCCAGCCCCAGCTATGCCGCGCCAGCACCTCGCCGTCGCGCAGGACCGCCACGGCGCCACCGGGACCGGGGGTGCGGTCGGGCAGGCCTTGCACGGCGCGATCCAGTTTTGCGGTCATCTTGTTCCTATGCGCCGGAGGCCACGGGGCAGGCTCGTCATCGGCATCACGCCATCCGCCGTCACGTTGAACTGGTCTTCAAGGTTGAAGCCGCACAGGCCCTGGACGTAGATCGGCACCTCCAGCGCCAGCACCATGCCCGGCTTGACCGTCTCCGTGCTGTCGGCGGAGATGAACGGCCATTGCTCGCTGAACGGGCCGGCGCCAAGGCCGTGGCCGAAATGGCCACGGCTGAACCGGACCAGCCCGGCGTCGCGCAACGATCGTGTGGCGGCGGCGTGGATTTCCGAGAGGGGAGCGCCGACGCGCATGGCTGCGAGCGCCACCTCGAACGCCGCCTCGACGATGGCGTGCAACTGCGTCACTTCAGGCGACGGCTCGCCGAACACGTAGTTGCGCGACGTATCGGACGAATAGCCGTCGATCACCACGCCGACATCGGCCTTGACCACCGCGCCGCGCGTCACGATGCCGCCGGGTGTCCACGGGTCGGGGCCGACGCCGATATACTCCCAGCTTGGCGGCGGCGGCAGGCCGCGTCCCTGCGCGGCGGCGGCGACACCGGCGCGGTAGGCGGCGCGCAGCGTCTCCGCGTCGGCGCCCTCGGAAATTGCCTCGGCCAGCGCCGTGAGGCCCGCCGCCGACAGTTCCGCCGCCAGAGCCAGACGCGCCACCTCATCGGGATGCTTGATCGCCTGTAGGCGGCGCAGCACGTTGCTGCCGTCGAGGATGTGGGCCGGCATCAGCATGTCCACCAGCGCGTCACGGTCAGCCGCCGGCACAAAGCCCAGGTCGAAGCCGAGTCGCCCGGAACGCAGGCCGCGTGCCGTCAACACCTCGCACAGTTCGGCCGCAGCCAGCGCCAGGTCGAACGTCGCCGGACGCGCGAAGCCCGCCGGACGGTCCAGCCATCCGGCCTCGATGGCGGCGGCCACGGATGCGCCTTCGCCCAACGTCGCAGTCTCGATCGACAACGGATGCGTCCGGACATCGCTGACCGGCGACGCCGCCATGAACGCCGCCGCCTGCTGGTCGCCGACCACGGCCCCGAGCGGCAAGGCCGCATCGGCCGGCACCACGGCGAACGCGGCCCCGGCCCACCCGAACAGCGCCGCCACGCCGGCCTGCCCGCCGGTGGCGTAGGCGAACGCATCCGGCGCACACAGCACCAGCGCATCCAGCCCGGCTTCCCGCAACAGCCGCCCGGCGCGCACGCGGTCGAGGAACGGTCCCGCCATCACGCCGGCATGGCGTGGCGGGGGATGATGGCGCCGCGATGCCGGATCACCGTGCCGGCGAGCCTGTGCCCGGCCTCGGCGGCATCGCGTGGCGTCGCGCCGCCGGCGCGCGCGGCCAGGTAGGCGGCGGCGAAACTGTCGCCGGCGGCGGTGGTGTCCAGCACGTCGGCCACCACCGGTGCCGCGACCTCCACCTCCTGCCCGTCGCACAGCACGACGCAGCCGGGAACAAGCAGTTTGATGACCACCTCCTCCGCCCTCGCCCAGGCGCGCACGTCGCCATCGCCGCCGCACAGCAGCGCGTGGTCCTCCACGCCCGCCAGCACCACGTCGGACTGCGCGATCATGTGGCGGTAGGCGGCTTGCGCCTGGGCGCGGTCGGGCCAGCCACGCGGGCGGAAATTGGTGTCGAACGCCACCCGCGACCCGACCGCGCGCGCGTCCGCGAGGATGTCGAACAGCCGCGCCCGCCCCTCCGCCCCGAACAGCGACAGGGTGATGCCGGAGAGATAGATCAGGTCGTGCCGCAACCCGGCGGCCACATTGTCCGCGCAAGCACCGGTCAGCATTCGCCGCACCGGCGCGTTGTCTCGCCAATACGAGAACCGCCTTTCCCCCGCTGCGTCGGTCTGGATCATGTACAATCCGGGCAGCGTCCCCGCCACCCGCTGCACCAGCCCGGTGCCGACCCCCTCGGCGGCCCAGCCGGCGATCATCTCGTCGCTGAACGGGTCGGTGCCGAGCGCCGTCACGTAGTCCACCGCGAGGCCGAGCCGCGCCATGTACACAGCGGTGTTCAGCGTGTCGCCACCATAGGCCCGCGACAGCCGGCCGTCCGGGTGCTCGAACAGCTCCATCATGCACTCGCCGATGCAGGCGGCGCGCATCAGGCGGCGGCCAGCACGGCGCGCAACCGGGGCTGGCCGGACACGCCGTGGCGGTCGGCCAGATCGAGCAGCAGCCGGAACCTGCGCTGCAACTTCATCGCGTGGTTGCCTGCGATGTCGGCGATGCGATGGTCCAGGAACGGGTTGGCGAACCGCTCCATGGTGACGCGGCGGTAGGCAGAGGCGGCCTCGCCCAGTCCCATGGCCGCGAACACCGGCAGCACCTCCTGGTCATAGACGGCATCCAGGTCGGCGCGCAGCCCGCGATCCTCCAACGCCCGCCTCACGGTTTCGTCAGCCGCGCGCCGGTCCGCCAGCCAGCGGGCGGCAAGATAGGTATGCCCGAGATTGAGGATCAGCAGCTTCAGCCGCTCGTACTGGGCGAGGTCGCCGGTCATCACCACGTCGGGGTGAACGCAGATCGGCACCAGTCCCGGCGCTGCGCCAATCGCCCACAGCGCATACGGCTCCGCCACCGCGCCGACCGGGAACAGCGGTTCGGAGACAATGCGGTCGACCAATGAGTTCACCCAGCGGCAACGTTGCTCCAACCAGGCGACGAAGGCCGGCTCGTGTCCCCATTGCCGCGCCAGCGCCACCACGATGCCGCGCAGGGCGTCGCCATTGCCGCTGACCAACTCGCATGGATAGATGTCGAGCGGCTCGGCGCGGTGCCGCCAGCGCGCGTGCAGCAGGCGGCACAGTTTCGCCGGGAAGCTGTGCGGCACCGGCGTGTCCACCGTGTCGGACGCATCGAGGTCATAGCCACGGTCGCCGGTGTTGCTGACCAGCGCCCGCGCCTCGTCCACCACCGCCGCCTCCACCGCGGCCCAGTCGGCGGCGGCGGAGAACGCGCGCGCCACGCTCGACACCGCCACGCGCCGGTCCACCACGCCGCCCTCGGTCAGGCCACGGATCAGCACCGGAAACGCCCCAGCGTTGAACGCCGCGACGCGCGCGGCGCTGTCAGGAGAGTTGGTGGTCTGCACCACGGTGATCCGGCCCATCGCCTCGCCTCGCGCCAGCGCCTCGCTGACGAACAGGTCGACATGCGCTTGCAGGAAGCGGCTGGTGCCGAACTGCACGATCGGGGTTTGCATGGCGCTCAGACTTCGAGGATGACTTTGATGACGCCGGCATCGGGCTGAAGCCAACCGGTGAACATCGCAGGCGCGTCACCAAGCTTTGCGCGGTGCGTGTTCAGCGCCTGGGTTGGCACCCGTCCGGCGGCCATCTGCGTCACCACCTCGGCAAAGTCCGCCGGCAGCGCATTGCGGCTGCCCAGCAACGTCGTCTCGCGTTTGTGGAACTCCGGATCCGGGAAGGCGATGTCGTCGCGCACCACGCTGACCAGCACATAGCGCCCGCCATGCCCGACATAGCCGAGGCCCGCCTGCATCGCGGCGACGTTGCCGGTGGCGTCCACCACCACGTCGAAGAACTCGCCGTCGGTGGCGTCGCGCAATGTGGGCAGCGCCGTGTCCCCGGCCAGCGTCACGCGGTCGGCAAGCAAGGTGCGGCGGGCGAAATCGAGCCGGTCCTGGCGGGTGTCCATCACGCTCACCTCGGCGCCGCGGCACTTGGCGAAGATGATCGCCGCCATGCCGATCGGCCCGGCCCCCACCACCAGCACGCGGTCCGCCGCCTCCACCGCGCCGCGCCGGATGCCGTGCGCGCCGATGGCCAGGAACTCGATCATGGCGGCATCGTCCAGGCTGACCTCGCCGGCCGGCACCACGTTCGCCGCCGGCACCGCCAGGTATTCCGCCATGCCGCCATCCTGGTGGACCCCGAGCACATGCAGGTTGCGGCAGCAGTTGGCGAGGCCGCGCCGGCACGCCCGGCAATGGCCGCAGGACAGGTACGGCACGATATACACCGCCTCGCCCACGCGCAGCCCGCTGCCGGACGGGGCGTGCGCCACCTCGCCGGACAGCTCATGCCCCATCACGCGCGGATAGGCCAGGAACGGGTGCTTGCCCGCGAAGATGTGGAAATCGGTGCCGCAGATGCCGACCCGGCGGATGCGCACCAGCACCTCGTCCTCGCCCGGACGTGGCTCCGGCCGGTCCACCAGCGACAGTTGGCCGGGCTGGTCGCAGACAAGCGCCTTCATCGGGTGGCCCTCCATTGGGGTCAGCTTTGCGCCTGCGCGCGGGGCCGTCAACGCGGGCGCCGGCAGGCGATGTCATCGGCGCGGTTCCAGGCATCGTGCGGCGGGGTGGCAATCAAGCCTTGTCGGCACAGGGGTTTTTGTCTAGCTGGCGTGCGGCGCAAGCGGCGGGAGTGGGGTACTGCATGGTTACGAGGCCACGGTTGATGCTGACTTTGCTCACGTCCCTGCTGACGCTCGGCGGTTGCGGTTCCGTGCTCACCGAGGGCACCTCGGATGCCGCCGGCATCGCCGGCGCGGGCATTGCCAGCGCCGTGACCAGGAACGGCACCGTCACGGCCGCCATCGGCCTGGGCGTGCAGTCGGTCACCGCCACAGGCCTTGGCCTCGCCGAGCGCCGGGTGCATCGCGCCGAACAGGACCGGATCGCCGCCAGCGCCGGGCCGCTCGCGGTCGGCGGCGTGGCGCATTGGTCGGTTGCGCACGACATCCCGATCGAGGACGACGAGCAGGGCGAGGTCTCGGTCAGCCGCGTCATCAGCACCGGCGGCCTCGACTGCAAGGAGATCGTGTTCTCGGTCGACCATGCCACCAGGAAGGGGCCGCAGCGGGCGTTCTACGTCTCCGCCGTCTGCCGCGACGGCGACGTATGGCGCTGGGCCGCCGCCGAACCCTCGACCGCGCGCTGGGGTACCTTGCAGTGAGGCGTGCGGCCCCATTGCTGGTCCTGCTGCTGACCGGCTGCGGCGTCGCCAACGCCGTGGTCAGCGGCGTGGCCGGCGCATCCGCGGGCTCCGCCACCGCCAACCCGATCGTCGGCTACGCGGTCGCGGTGGGCGTCCATGCCAGCATCGACGAGTTGCAGAAATACATAGCCCGCGCGCGCCAGGGCGCCGAGCAGGACGTGATCGCCGGCGCCGTCGGCGAGATGGCTGTCGGCGAAGTGCGTGACTGGAAGATCGTGCATGACATCCCACTGCTGGACGACGAGCACGGCGAGATGCGGGTGACGCGGCTGATCGACACGCCGATCGCCCAATGCAAGGAAGTGGTGTTCACCGTCGAGAGCGGACGGCCGCCGCATCTGGCGCAATCGTTGTATGCCGCCAGCGCCTGCCACGACACCCAGGGCTGGCGCTGGGCGGCGGCGGAACCGGCGGTCGAGCGCTGGGGCTACTTCCAGCACATCAGCCACTGAACTCCACAGGCGCAGAACCCTACAGGCGCACGTTGCGCAACCGCAGCGCGTTGGCGATCACCGACACCGAACTCAGCGACATCGCCAACGCTGCCAGCATCGGGCTGAGCAGCAACCCGAACAGCGGGTACAGCACCCCGGCGGCGACCGGGATGCCGACCGCGTTGTAGGCGAAGGCGAACACCAGGTTCTGCCGGATGTTGCGCATGGTGGCGCGCGACAGCCGCCGTGCGCGGACGATGCCGGTGAGGTCGCCGCGCACCAGGGTGATGCCGGCGCTGTGGATCGCGACCTCCGTGCCGGTGCCCATGGCGATGCCTATATCGGCCTGGGCCAGCGCCGGCGCATCGTTGATGCCGTCGCCGGCGAACGCCACCACGCGCCCCTGCGCCCGCAACTCCGTCACGATGCGGTGCTTGTCCTCCGGCGAGGCCTCGGCATGGACCTCTTCGATGCCCAGGGCGCGTGCGACGAAGGCCGCCGTGGTGGGATTGTCGCCGGTCAGCATGACGATGCGCAAACCTTCCGCGCGCAATGTCCGCAGCGCCTGCGCCGCGTTCGCCTTCACCGGGTCGGCCACCGCGATCAGCCCCGCGCATTGGCCGGCGGATGCCGCAAACAGCACCGTGGCCCCCTCGCCGCGCAGCGCCTCGGCGGTTGCCGCCAGCGCCGCCACGGACACCGACTGCTCCCGCATCAGCCGCTCGTTGCCGAGCGCCACCGCGCGCCCGTCCAGCACGCCCGTGACACCGGCCCCGGCCACGGCGCGGAAATCGGCAATGTCCGGGGCTGCTCCAGGCGCCGCGGCCAGGATGGCGGCGGCGAGCGGATGCTCGCTGTTGCGTTCCAACGCGGCGGCGAGGCGCCGCAGCGAGGCCGCATCGAAGCCGGGCTCGGGCTGCGTCCGCGTCACGCGCGGGCGGCCCTCGGTCAGCGTGCCGGTCTTGTCCAGCACCAGCGTGTCGGCGCGCTCCAGCCGTTCCAGCGACTCGGCCGATTTGAACAACACGCCCGCGCGGGCACCCTCGCCGATGCCGACGCCGATCGACATCGGCGTGGCCAGGCCGAGCGCGCATGGGCAGGCGATGATGAGCACCGACACCGACGCCACCAGCGCATAGGCCAGCGACGGCGGCGGGCCCCACACCGCCCATGCCGCGAAGGCGAGCAGCGCCACCGCCAGCACGACGGGCACGAACCAGCCGGCAACCCGGTCGGCCAGCCGCTGGATCTGCGCCCGGCTGCGCTGCGCCTCGCCGACCAGCGCCACGATGCGCGCCAGGGCGGTGTCGGCGCCAACCCGCTCGGCCCGCATCACCAGCGCGCCATGGCCGTTGACGGTGCCGCCCAGCACGCGGTCGCCCGCGACCTTGGCGACCGGCATCGCCTCGCCGGTGACCATCGCCTCGTCGACCGCGCCGCCGCCCTCGACCACCACGCCGTCGACCGGCACGGCATCGCCGGGACGCACCAGCAGGCGGTCGCCGACGACGATCTCGGCCAGGCCGATGTCATGCGCCTGCCCGTCCGCATCCAGCCGGCGAGCGGTCTTCGGCGCGAGGTTCAGCAAGGCGCGGATGGCGCCGCCGGTGCGGGCGCGGGCACGCAGTTCGAGCACCTGGCCGAGCAGCACCAGCACGGTGATGATGGCGGCCGACTCGAAATACAGCGCCACCTGCCCGTGCATGTCGCGGAAGCCGGCCGGGAACAAGCCGGGGGCCAGCAGCGCCGCGACGCTGTCGAGGTAGGCGGCCGACGTGCCGAGCGCGATCAGGCTGAACATGTTGAGGCTGCGCCGCGCCAGCGACTGCCACCCGCGCACCAGCAGCGGCCAGCCCGCCCACAGCACCACCGGCGTCGCCAGCACGAACTGCGCCCATCCGGCAAGCCATGGCGGCACCGGCAGCGAAGCGCCCAACATCGGCGCCATGCCCAGCGCCAGCACCGGGATCGCGAACGCCAGACCAACCCAGAACCGCCGTGTCATGTCGGTCAGTTCCGGGTTGTCCGGCGCCTCGGCGGTGATTGCCACCGGGTCCAGCGCCATGCCACAGATCGGGCAACTTCCTGGCCCGGACTGGTGGATCTGCGGATGCATCGGACAGGTGTAGCCGCCCGGTGTGGTGACGGCCGGTGTGATGTCGGCCGGTGTGATGTCAGCCGGTACGGCCGCAGCGCGTGGCGAGAGGTAGCGGGCTGGGTCGGCCACGAACTTGGCGCGACAGCCGGCCGAGCAGAAGTGGTATGCGCCGCCTGCATGGTCGGCGTGATGACGCGAGGTCGCGATGGCGACACTCATGCCACACACCGGGTCGCGTGCCATGATATCGCCAATTTTGGCCTTGGTGTCGCCAACTTCAGCGGGCAACCCTGCGTCGGTCATGAAGCGCTTCCTTGGCGGTTGGTGATCAAGCCGTAACGGAGACGTGGGGGTTGCCGCATGGGAAGGTCAAGACACGGAACCTGGGGCCAGAGCCAGGGATCATTAGCTAACAAAAGGCAATTTTGCCACATCCAGCAGGCAGCCTGCTCCGTTTGACTGCCGAACGAACTTTTTGGAACACATCGATGGATCAACTTGAATCACTTCTCCTGGTGACCGCCGATCCGGCGCTCCAGGGAGCTATGGCCGAACTCAGCGCCAGAGCCGGCGTCTGGACCATGCGCGCCTGCGACACGGCGGCGGAGGCGCGGGCGCAGTTGCATGACGCGGCCCATGGGCCGAGCGCCTTGCTGATCGATGTCGACCTGCCGGACCAGGATGGCTACACCCTGTGCCGTACATTGTGCGATGACGAGGCGACGCCGCTGATCATGCTGCTGGCGCGCGGCGCGGAGGAGGGCGACGTGGTGCGCGGCCTGATGGCCGGCGCGGCCAGTTTCGTGACGCTGCCTTTCCGCGTCAGCGAGATGCGCGCGCGCATCGCCACGTTGTTGCGGCTGCGCGCGCAACGGCTCGACGCCACCCTGCGCATCGGCCCGTTCGTGGTCGATCCGCTGAAGGCGGTGCTGCTGGATGCCGACCGCAACCGCTCGCCGCTGACGGCCAAGGAGATCGCCATCCTGAAGTTCCTGCACCGGGCAGGCGGCGGGGTGGTGTCGCGCTACGAGTTGCTGCGCGCGGTTTGGAACTATAGCGGCGACGCCGACACGCACACCATCGAGACGCACATCTACCGGCTGCGCAAGAAGTTCGGCGACATCGACCGCGACAGCCATCCGATCCAGACATCGCGAGACGGCTACCGCCTCGCGATGTCCTGACCGTTTGTATCGAAGCGAAGTCTCAGGCTGTATCGAAGCGAAGTCTCAGGGGCGGATCATCAGGTAGAGCGGATGGTCCGTCAGCCCCAGCCAGGTCTGGTTGGCGGAGTACTGGATGCCGATCGGCGCCGGGTTGCCGTTGCCATCGTGCGAGTTGACGTTGAAGGTGTCGTAGATGGCGGTAGAGCTTGGTGCCCTGTCGAACGTGACGTTGACGGTATGGCTGCCCGTCCCGTTCTCATAGCCCCACGAGTTGTCGGTCGCCTGCGTGTATAGGTTGCTCGGCTCGTCCCAGATCGCAAGGACGAAGGTGCCGTCGGCCTTCTGCAACAGCAGCGAGGACGCCGTGGAGGGCATGCCGGACAGGGTGTACGACAGGCTGCCCGGGTTGAAGTTGCTGGCCGAGCCAGAATTGTCGGCGAGTATCTGGCTTTGCGCGTGCAGCATGCTGGCGCCCGCCTTGGCGGAGTAGTCGTTGCGGAACAGGCCGAGGTGCTGCTCGACCTCGTCGCTGTTCCAGTCGTCGTTCAGTTGCGGGTTTTGCGGGTTCTCGTCGACCAGTTCGTAGAGAAAGCTGCGGGTGACGCCGTGCGAGTAGAAACCCAGCAGGCTTTGCACCAGCCGCTTCGCCGCCACGTCCTCGGTCATGCCGCGCGGGGTCGCATTGTTGGTGACGAACCCTGACTCCGAGTCATAGACCGGGGCGCCGCCGGGCGCGTCCTTGATGACGAACGGCCAGTCGTACTGCAACTGCTGCGTCGGCCCCACGCTGTCGGAGTAGAAGTGGCCGTTGGCGGCGTCGGACGCCCAGGCGCATGGCGCCAGCGCATCGAAATCACTCCAGTTCTGCCCGGACACGGTCGGCGCCAGCAGCGGCGCCCACATGTTGTGCGCGGGGCGGAACCATTGCAGCGCGTTGTGCAGGTCGATCTGGAACTGGCAGTCGGCGCCCGCGCCATATTGGCCGGCATAGGACGCATTCATCGCGGCCTCGTTCAGGCCCTCGAAGCTTTCGATCGCCCATGCCACGCTGCCGGCCACGTCGAGCTGTGACGACATGGTGGCGTTCGAGGTTATGCCGACCTGGTCATGTATCTTCAGGTTCGGGATGCCCTGCATCACCGCCAGCAGGCGGTCGCGAATGTAGGGGAACACCAATCCGGCGCGGACGTGACTGATCCCCAGGTACCTCATGGCCCCAATGATCTTGGAGACGTTGGTGACGGTGTTGTTCACCTGGACCGGCCCATACGCCGCGTTGCCGGCAAGCGCCCCCCAGGTGCCGCCGTTGGCGTCATCCGAATACGCGGTGTCCCACTCATCCTGTATGTGCAGGTTCACGCCGATGCTGTTGAGGAAATCCGCCGCGCGACTCGCCTGCTGTGGCGAGGCGGCGGCGGGAGCCGCATGGAACGTCGATACGAGAAGTGCGGCAATTGTTACTGCTTTAAACAAGTTATCGCTCCTATATGGTCATGTGATCGCAAATTCGTGATCACGACAGACTTCTAACGGCGAGATAGGGCATCTTCAAAGTATTTTTTTGTATATGCAGGTTTGTTGCCAGAAGTTCTGTGTCGCTTGTGAGACAAAATCGACGCTCGTTGCGGGAAGTTATCGTCTATTGTAAGCTTAATTGAAGAACAATTCATTCTATTGTGTCACGAGATCGTCATGATTGCAAGTTATCACTGAAATCGTTACACTCGGCTTATGTCCTGGCCGATGCTCCATGCGCGGACACCATGCCGCCACGCCTGCGTACGGTTGTCGTGCATTGCCATCGAGCAGCCATCGAGTCGATCCGTAGCCGTCAGGCGGGCACTGGTGCCCTAGTCAATCATCCAGCCACAGTCACGCAAGATGCCTCGCATATGCGCCGGCGGCGATGCGGTCGCGCTCAGCGGGGGTTCGACCGGCAGCATGATGGCGCGGGCCAGCAGGTGCAGGGGCGCGCGGCCGTCACCGCCATAGACCGCATCGCCGACGATCGGGCAGCCGAGTGCCGCGCAATGCACCCGGATCTGGTGTGTGCGCCCCTGTCGCGGGTGCAGTTCCAGCCACGCCATGCCGCCGGCATGGCCGAGCACGCGCCAGTCGGTGATCGCCCTATCGCCGCCGGGATCGGCCACCATGCGCCAGCCGGAGGGATCGCTTACGCGGCGCAGCGGCTGCGTGACGACTCCCCCGGCCTGCCGTGGCACGCCGCGCGTGACCGCCCAGTAGGTCTTGTGCGCCCGCCCCTGCGCGAACGCCCGCTGGGCGGCAATAAGGGCCGTCTTGCGCAATGCCACCACCAGGCAGCCGGAGGTGTCGGCATCGAGTCGGTGCGCCAGCCACGGGCCATCGCGGCGGCGCGACAGCAGCGGGAACCAGTCCTCGACCGACGCGCCGCCGCGCGGGCCAGGATGCACCGCGAGGCCGGGCGGCTTGTCGAGCACCACGTAGCGCGCATCGGCGAAAAGAATGGGGGGCTGCATGAAGGATGCACGTTGACAGCCACCGCGCGGGGCGTGAAGCCCACAGCATGAAAAGCGACACCATCTGCGGCCAGAACGCCGTCGCCGCCCTGTTCGCCCGCCGCGCCGAGCAGGTGCTGCGGCTGTTCCATACGCCCGAGCAGCGCATCGTGGTCGGCTCCTGGTGCGCGGCGCTGGCCGCCGCGCGCAAGCCGTACCGCATGGTCGAGGAGGCGGAGCTTGCCGCCATCGCCGGCACGCCGCATCACGGCGGCATCGTCGCGGTGGCGCGGCCGCGCGAGGTCGCCATCCTCGACCTCGCCGCCATCCCGCGGCTGCCGTTCCTGCTGGTGCTGGACGGCATCGGCAACCCGCACAACCTGGGCGCCATCGCCCGCAGCGCCGCGTTCTTCGGCTGCCGCGCGCTGCTGATTGCCGAGGGCGCCGGGAACGCGCTGCCGTCCGACGCCGCCTACCGGGTGTCGGAGGGCGGGCTGGAGTGGCTCGACCTGTATCGCACCCGATACCTGCCGGCGGCGTTGCAGGCGATGGCGCCGCACTACCGCACCGTCGCCGCCAGCCTAGGCCGCGATGCCGCCCCGCTGGCCGAGTTGCCGCGCGACCGCGCCACCGCCCTGGTACTGGGCCACGAGGAGCACGGCGTCTCGCTGCCGGTGCTGGCGGCGTGCCGGCGCGAGGTGCGCATCGCCGGCAGCAACCGCGTGCAGAGCCTGAACGTGGCGCAGGCGGCGGCCGTGCTGCTGCACGCGCTGTGCGCCACCTGACGCGGCGACTATCCGATCAGCGTGACCAGCTTGGCTCTTACCTCGGCCAGTTCGGCGGCAGTGACCCGGCCCCTGCGCGTCGCGTTACGGGCCCGCCAGTCCAGGCTTTTCACCTGGTCCGCCAAGGCCACGCTCGGCGGCGAGCCGGTCAGCGCCACCTCGAACGGATAGGCTTTGATCCGGGTCGTGGTCGGGCAACACACGATCAGGCCGGCGCGGCCGTTGTAGCTGGCTGGACTCAGCACCACGGCTGGCCGATGCCCGGCCTGCTCGTGTCCAGCCTGTGGATCGAACTGTAGCCAGACAATATCCCCGGCATCGGGCACATAGCCTGGTGTCGCTACCAAATCTCCTGCCCGGTGGTCGGTCCCGTCGCCACCGCCTCGTGGCGGTTTTCGTCAGTGATGCCGGCGACCAGGGTGGCCAGGTCGAATGCAACCGGGCGAAGCGGCTCGATAATGATTCGGCCGGCCTCCTCGCGCACGTCGACCGGCTGATCGAGACGCACGCGCGCCGCCTCCAACACCGAGGCCGGGATGCGCACGGCGGCGCTGTTCCCCCACTTCTTCACCGCACCGCGCACCACTGCCCCGCTTCAACAGTTCACATCTCTACAGAGTAGAGACAGAGGGTAGGTGTTGCAAATCCGGTCGCCAAGCCTGCCGACGCGGACGCCGCGCCCGATCCTACAGGCCCTGACCATACAGGCGCGGCGCCTCAGCGCTCCTCTTCGCCCGCTTCCGGCTCCACCTCGGCGATTTCGTCGGCGCCGTCCTCGAGGTCGGAGGTGTCTTCCAGCACGTCCTCCTCGACCTCCTCCTCCGCCGCCTCCGGCTCCGGCTCGGCGTCGTCCAGGCCGGGCACCGGGACCACCTTCGCGCGGCGCTTCTCCTCCACCACGTTACCGCCGGCGCGGCGGGCGCGGGGCTGCTCGGCCGGCTGCTCGGTGCCGCATTTCGGGCACACCGCCGGGACGTGGGCGAGGTCGTAGAATCGGGAGGCGCACGAGACGCAGGTGCGCTTGGTGCCGAGTTCGGGTTTCGCCATCTATGCCATGCCTCGTGGGTAACGGGCCGCCGAGCCGACGGTCGAGCCGGAATGCGTGAAGGGGCGGGGCCATGCCATCTGCGGCCCGCGCTGTCAAACGTGGGCGATCGTGCTATCCGCCACGCCATGCACACACCCATCGCCTCCCATCGCCCCGGCCGGCCTTTGCTTGGCACCCTGCGCGTCCCCGGTGACAAGTCGATCTCGCACCGCGCCCTTATGTTCGGCGCGATGGCACTGGGCGAGACCCGCATCGGCGGCCTGTTGACCGGCGAGGACGTGCTGCGCACAGCCGCCGCCATGGTGGCGCTGGGGGCGGCCATCCGCCGCGAGGGCGATGACTGGCTGGTGTCGGGGCGCGGCGTCGGCGGCCTGGCCGAGCCGGACGATGTGCTCGACATGGGCAACTCCGGCACCGCCGCGCGGCTGCTGGCCGGCATCGTCGCCAGCCACCCGTTCACCACCGTCATGACCGGCGATGCAAGCCTGCGCGGCCGGCCGATGCGCCGGGTGACGGAGCCGCTGGCCGCCAGCGGCGCGCGCTTCACCAGCCGCGACGGCGGCCGGCTGCCGATGGCCATCGAGGGCGCCCGCGAGCCGCGCCCGCTGACCTATGTGCTGCCGGTGGCCTCGGCGCAGGTGAAGAGCGCCGTGCTGCTGTGCGGCCTGAACGCGCCCGGCACCACAATCGTCACCGAGCGGCAGGCCACGCGCGACCACAGCGAGAACATGCTGCGCCATTTCGGTGCCGAGGTGTCGGTGGCCGTGACCGAGGACGGCGCCGGGCGGGTGATCCGGCTGGCGGGCCGTCCGGTGCTGCGCGCCGCCGACGTGATGGTGCCGGGCGACCCGTCCTCCGCCGCCTTCCCGCTGGTGGCGAGCCTGCTGGTGCCAGGGTCCGAGGTAACGCTGCTGGGTGTCGGCCTGAACCCGCTGCGCACCGGGCTGGTCGCCACGCTGCGCGAGATGGGCGGCGACATCGCCATCGCCAACGCGCGCATGGAGGGCGGCGAGCCGGTCGGCGATCTGGTGGCGCGGCACGGACCGTTGCGTGGCATCGAGGTGCCGGCAGGGCGGGCACCCAGCATGATCGACGAGTACCCGGTGCTGGCGGTTGCCGCCGCCTGCGCGCGCGGCACCACGCGGATGCGCGGGTTGCATGAGTTGCGGGTAAAGGAGAGCGACCGCCTCGCCGCCACCGCCGCCCTGCTCGCGATCAACGGCGTGGCTGTCGAGATCGAGGGCGACGACCTGCTGGTGCATGGCACCGGCGCCGCCCCGCCCGGCGGCGGGCTGGTGCGGACCTACATGGACCACCGGCTGGCGATGAGCGCGCTGGTGCTGGGCCTGGCCAGCGCGCAGCCGGTGCGAATCGACGACGCCAGCTTCATCGACACCAGTTTTCCAGGGTTCCTGGCGCTGATGAACGGGCTGCTGGGCGAGGCGGCACCCGCCATGTGCGCCGCATGATCATCGCCATCGACGGTCCCGCCGCCGCCGGCAAAGGCACGCTGGCACGGCGGCTGGCTGCGCATTTCGGCCTGCCGCATCTCGACACCGGGCTGCTCTACCGCGCCACCGCCCGCCGCGTGCTGGATTCCGGCGGCGATCCGGCTGACCCGCGGGCCGCCGAGGCCGCCGCGCGGGCGTTGCAGGTGGCCGATCTCGGCCGCGCCGACCTGCGCGGACCGCAGGCCGACGCGGCGGCGGCGCAGGTGGCGGCGGTGCCCGGCGTGCGTGCGGCGCTGCTCGATTTCCAGCGCGGGTTCGGGCGCAGGCCGGGCGGGGCGGTGCTGGACGGACGCGATATCGGCACGGTCATCTTCCCGGACGCCGACGTGAAGTTCTGGGTCACGGCCAGCGCCGAGGCGCGCGGGCGGCGACGCTGGCTGGAGGCGCAGGGCGGCGGCGACCTCGCCCAGATCGTCGCCGACGTGCGTGGCCGCGACGCCCGCGACGCCGTGCGGCTGGTGCCGGCGGTGGATGCGATCCACCTCGACACCACCGAACTCGACGCCGAGGCGACGTTCCAGACCGCCCTGCTCCGTGGTTTCGCTTGACTCCACCGCCCGCCCGATTATGTGTCGGCGCAACATCAATCCGGCCTGCACCCGCGCTCGGGTGCGGGCAAGTCGTGTTCCAGGCCGGAACGCGCTAGAATTGCGGCATTACGCGCTATCTTGCCGCCCAAGGACACACCCGACCCTATGGCTTCATCCGCCCTGGCTTTCCAGAACGACCACATGGCAGGCGAAGATTTCGCCTCGCTGCTCGACGAGACGCTTGGCCGCGACAGCGGCTTCGAGGGTTCCGTCGTCACCGGGCGCGTCCTGCGCCTGACCGAAGAGTTCGCCATCGTCGATGTCGGCCTGAAAAGCGAAGGCCGCGTCGCCCTGAAGGAGTTCGGCGCCCCTGGCAGCGATGTCGCGGTGAAGCCCGGCGACCAGATCGAATTGTATGTGGAGCGTTACGAGGACCGTGACGGCACCATCGTGCTGTCGCGTGAGAAGGCGCGTCGCGAGGAGGCCTGGACCAACCTGGAAAAGGCGTTCGAGCAGCAGATCCGCGTCAACGGCTCGATCTATGGCCGGGTCAAGGGCGGCTTTACCGTCGATCTTGGCGGCGCGGTGGCGTTTCTGCCCGGCAGCCAGGTCGATATCCGCCCGGTGCGCGACGTCGGCCCGCTGATGGGCACGCCGCAGCCGTTCCAGATCCTCAAGATGGACCGTGCGCGCGGCAACATCGTCGTCTCTCGCCGCGCCGTGCTGGAGGAGACCCGCGCCGAGCAGCGCAGCGAGCTGATCCAGGGCCTGAAAGAGGGCATGATCCTCGACGGCGTGGTCAAGAACATCACCGATTACGGCGCGTTCGTGGACCTGGGCGGCGTCGACGGCCTGTTGCATGTGACCGATATTGCTTGGCGCCGCATCAACCACCCGAGCGAGGCGTTGCAGATCGGCCAGGCCGTGAAGGTGCAGGTGATCCGCTTCAACAGCGAGACGCAGCGCATCAGCCTCGGCATGAAGCAGCTCGAGGCCGATCCGTGGGAAGGTGTGGCGGCGAAATACCCGCCCGGCGCGAAGTACACCGGCCGCGTCACCAACATCACCGACTACGGCGCCTTCGTGGAGCTGGAGCCGGGCGTCGAGGGCCTGGTTCACGTCAGCGAGATGTCGTGGACCAAGAAGAACGTGCATCCGGGCAAGATCGTCGCCACCAGCCAGGAGGTCGAGGTCATGGTCCTCGACGTCGACAGCTCCAAGCGCCGCATCTCGCTGGGTCTCAAGCAGGTGCAGCGCAACCCCTGGGAGGAGTTCATCGAACTCAACCCGGTCGGCAGCGTGGTCGAGGGCGAGATCCGCAACATCACCGAGTTCGGCCTGTTCGTCGGCATCGGCGCCGAGATCGACGGCATGGTGCACATGTCCGACCTGTCTTGGGATCAGGCCGGCGAGGTGGCGATGGCCGCCTACGAGAAGGGCCAGATCGTCAAGGCCAAGGTGCTCGACGTGGATATCGAGAAGGAGCGCATCAGCCTCGGCGTCAAGCAGTTGGCCGATGACCCCGCCGCCAACGTGCTCGACCGCGTCCACAAGGGCGATGTCGTCACCTGCGTGGTGACTGCGGTGCAATCGAACGGCATCGAGGTCAAGGTGGACGAGGTGCTGACCGGCTTCATCCGCCGCGCCGAGCTGTCGCGCGACAAGTCGGACCAGCGCCCGGACCGCTTCGCCGTCGGCGAGAAGGTCGACGCGCTGGTGCAGTCGGTCGACCGCGCCTCCCGCAAGCTCTCGCTCTCGATCAAAGGCAAGGAATCCGCCGATGACAAGCAGGCGATCCAGGAGTTCGGCACGTCCGACAGCGGCGCCTCGCTGGGCGACATCCTGGGTGCGGCGATCCGTCGCCGCAACCAGCAACTGACCGACTGAAGCGACACCCCGGCGGGTTTGCGTGGACCCGCCGGGCCGCCTATCCTGAGTGCCTCATCCGCCTCGGGACCGTTCCATCATGAGCCTTGAAACCGACCTGCTGATCGATCGCCGGCGCCTCAAGCGTCGTCTCTCGGTCTGGCGGGTCGTCTCCGTTGTGGCCGTCGTCGCATTCATCGGGCTGGCGCTGGGCCGCTTCGGCATTAACTTCCCGCATCGTCACATTGCCCGGCTCGACATCAGCGGCATCATCACCGATGACAGCGCGCTGGCGACCCGGGTTGCCGACCTCGCGAAGGACAAGAACGTGGCGGCGCTGATCGTCGCCATCGACAGCCCCGGCGGCAGCGTCGCCGGCGGCGAGGGGCTGCACGACGCCATCATGGCGGTCGCGGCCAGGAAGCCGGTGGTGGCGGTGATGGGCGGGGTCGCCGCCTCGGCCGGCTACATGATCGCGGTGCCGGCGGCGCGCATCTTTGCCCGCGAGGCGACACTGACCGGCTCCATCGGCGTCATCCTGGAAACCGGCGAGGTCTCGGGCCTGCTGAACAAGCTGGGCGTTTCGGCCGAGGCGATCACCTCCGGCCCACTGAAGGACCAACCGAGCTTTACCCGCCCGCTGACGCC
>JAYTQW010000286.1:0-4340 GCA_043746535.1 Rhodospirillales bacterium | reverse complement strand
CGCGCCCGAGCCGCGTTTCGGCCAGTTGCGGCTGGGCTTCGCCTATGTCGAACTGGCCGCGCCACCCGGCTCGGCGACAGGCCTCGCCCGCTTCTACCGCGAGGTGATGCGCGCCCCGGCGACGGCCACGAGCGGCGCCGCGCGGATCGGCATAGGACAGGGCTTCAGCCTGACGTTCGTGGAAACGGACATCGAGCAGCCCGGCTGGGACGGCAACCATTTGCAGATCAGCCTGGCCGACTTCTCCGGCCCGTACGCCTGGCTGCTGGCGCGCGGCCTCGTCACCGAGGAGAGCGACCAGCACCAGTACCGCTTCCACACCGTCGTCGACGTGGACAGCCTGGCGCCGCTGCTCCAGGTCGAGCACGAGGTGCGCAGCATGCGCCACCCGTTGTTCGCCCGGCCGCTGGTGAACCGCAACGCCAGCCAGACTCCGGCGCGTTACGCGCCAGGACACGAGATCGCGCCCTGGGCGCTGCCGCTCGCCTAGCCTCGGCTTCCCCGGAGAAGAAGGCCCGCCACTGGCCGCCGCCCGCACAACCCGCGCGCGGCGGCGGCGTTGCTCGGCACGGACGCTTCCGTCCGGCTCCGGGGAACCAACATGAAGACCATGAACGACCTGTTCCTGCACTTCCTGCAAGACATCTACTACGCCGAGAAGGCGTTCGCGAAATCCTCGCCGAAGGTGATGAAGGCGGTCCAGAACGAAGAGGTCCGCAAGATCCTGCAAAAGGCCCACGAGCACGCGCGCGCGCCGATCGAGGCGCTCGACCATGTGTTCGAGGCGGTCGGCAAGCGGCCGCGCGGCAAGGCCTGCGAGGCGATGAACGGCCTGCTGGCGGAGTGCCACGAGGCGATCGAGGAGGGCGAGGGCGGCCCGGTGCTCGACGCGGCGCTGATCGCCTGCCTGCAAGGCATCAAGACCTACCAGGTCACCCGCTATGGCTCGCTGCTGGCGTTCGCGCGCCAGATGGGGCTGGACGCCGCCGTCGCCGAACTCACCACGCTGCGTGACGCCGCCCACAACGACGACGAGCAGCTCAGCCGCATCGCCGAGGGCGACACCAACGTGGCGGCTTCCCGCAAGACGGGGGACGACGACGAGGGCCGCGAGCCGGAGGCCGACGAGGCGCCCGGCGAGGAGGACGAGAAGGGCAAGCCCACGACCGTGAGGCGGACCCGCTCGGCCGGCTGAGCGGACCTTGGGAACGGCAACCTTGTTGCCGGCCCTTCGTTTACGACGGTCTTCATGCAGGAGCCGACAATGAGTGGCACGCCGACGAAGTCCCGCCTGCGCGAGGGGCGGCCGACACCGCGCGGCGCCACCTGGACCGGGCGGGGGGTCAACTTCGCGCTGTTCTCGGCCAACGCCACCAAGGTCGAACTGTGCCTGTTCGACGACAGCGGCACGCGGGAGGTCGAGCGGATCGAACTGCCCGAATACACCGACCAGATTTTCCACGGCTTCCTGCCGGACGCACGACCGGGAGCCATCTATGGCTATCGCGTCCACGGCCCCTACGAGCCGGCGGCGGGGCACCGCTTCAACCCCAACAAGCTGCTGCTGGACCCGTACGCCAAGTCGCTGATCGGCCAGCTCGAATGGAATCCGGCGCTGTTCGGCTACGTCATGGAGAGTGGCGACGACCTTACCTACGACGAGCGCGACAGCGCGCAGTTCATGCCCAAGGCACGGGTCATCGACAGCGCCTTCAGTTGGGGCGAGGACCGGCAACTGCGGCGCGGCTGGGATCACCTCATCGTCGCGGAGCTGCACGTCAAGGGCTACACCCAGTTGCACCCGGACGTGCCCGAGGCGCTGCGCGGCACCTATCGCGGGCTGACCGATCCCGCCGTGGTCGGCCACCTGAAGGCGACCGGCATCAACGCCGTCGAACTGCTGCCGGTCCACAGCTTCCTCAACGACGACTACCTGCTCGACAAGGGGCTGATCAACTACTGGGGCTACAACACCATCGGCTTCTTTTCGCCGGCGCGCCGCTATGCCAGCGTACCCGACTTCGCCTTCGCCGAGTTCAAGGAGATGGTGGCGCGGCTGCACGAGAATGGCCTCGAGGTGATTCTCGACGTGGTCTATAATCATACCGCCGAGGGCAACGAGCGTGGCCCGACGCTGTCGTTCAAGGGCATCGACAACGCCAGCTACTACCGACTGATGCCGGACGAGCCGCGCTACTACATAAACGACACCGGCACCGGCAACACCGTCAACCTGAGCCATCCGCAGGTGATCAAGATGGTCACCGACAGCCTGCGCTACTGGGTGCAGGACATGCATGTGGACGGCTTCCGCTTCGACCTCGGCACCATCCTGGCGCGCGAGCCGTACGGCTTCGACCAGCAGAGCGGATTCCTGCGCGCGGTCGGGCAGGACCCGGTGCTGTCGGAGGTGAAGCTGATCGCCGAGCCGTGGGACTGCGGACCGGGAGGCTACCAGGTCGGCGGCTTCGCGCCCGGCTGGGCGGAGTGGAACGACCGCTTCCGCGATGTGGTGCGCGGCTTCTGGAAGGGCGACGAGGGCGTGTTGCCGGAACTGGCGGCGCGCATCACGGGGTCAGCCGACAAGTTCAACTGGGGTGGCCGCCGGCCGTGGGCCAGCGTCAACTTCCTGACCGCCCATGACGGCTTCACGCTGGCCGACACGGTGTCGTACGACGCCAAGCACAACGAGGCCAACGGCGAGGACAACCGCGACGGCACCGACAACAACTATAGCTGGAACCACGGCGCCGAGGGTCCGACCGAGGATCCGGCGATCCTGGCGCTGCGCGAGCGCCAGAAGCGCAACCTGCTGGCCACCCTGCTGCTGTCGCAGGGGCTGCCGATGCTGGTGGCCGGCGACGAGTTCGGCCGCAGCCAGGGCGGCAACAACAACGCCTACTGCCAGGACAACGAGATCTCCTGGGTGAACTGGGACCTCGACGCCGCCGGGCAGGCGTTGAACGCCTTCGTGGCCAGGCTCGCGCGCATCCGCCAGACCTTCCCGATCCTGCGCCGCGAACGCTTCCTGACCGGCACCTTCAACGAGGAGTTGCAGTTGCGCGAGTTGAGCTGGCTGACCCCGGCGGGGGGCGAGATGGAGCCGGGGAACTGGGAGGACGCGGCTGCCAAGTGCATTGGGCTGGTGCTCGACGGCCGTGCCCAGACCAGCGGGCTGCGCAAGCGCGGCATCGACCGCACGCTGTTGCTGATCCTGAATGCCGCCGCCAACGTGGTGATGTTCACGCTGCCGGAAGTCACCGACGGCGACGGCTGGACCCTGCTGGTCGACACCAACCAGCCGGCGCTGGAGGACCTGGTGGCCTTCGACTTCGGCCATGAATACGCGGTCACCGACCGCTCGCTGCTGCTGTTCGAGCTGGACCACCGTGGCAGCGACCGCAGCGGGGCGCCGGACTGGTCGGCCCAGTTCATGGCCTCGGCGCCGGCCACGGCGTCACAACGGTCCTGATCTAGCTGGATGGTGGAGCGGGAGGCGCCGCACCGTCCAGCAGCGCCTCGATCTGCATCAGCAGGCGTGAGAAATCGACCGGCTTGGGGTGGTAGTCGTCGCAGCCTGCGGCGATCGCCTTCTCGCGGTCGCCCGACATCGCGTGCGCGGTCAGGGCGATGATCGGCACCGCGCGGGTGCGCGGGTCCGCCTTCATCAATCCCGCCGCGGTCCAGCCGTCCATCACCGGCAGGTTCATGTCCAGCAGCACGATGTCGGGCACCTCGGCGGCGGCGCGGTCCACGCCTTGCTGGCCGTCCGTCGCCACCACGACGTCATGGCCGCGCCGCTGCAGCCGCCGCGACAGGAAATCCCAGATCTCCTCATGGTCCTCGACCAGCAGGATACGGCTCATATGTGCTGTCCTCAAATCGTCCAGGTCCGGGGTTCCGTCCTGGCTGCAACGCGCGGCGGCCGGTTGGTTCGCGCCGGTTGGCTCACGCGGGCGCTCAGCCGGTCTCCTCCGCGCGCAACAGGGCCTGGTCGATCTGACTCAGCAGCAGGTCGAAGTCTATCGGCTTGGGATGGTAGTCGTCGCAGCCGGCCTCCAGCGCCCGCGCCCGGTCGGCGGCCATGGCGTGCGCGGTCAGCGCGATCACCGGGACCTTGTTGCCTTGGCCGCGCAGCGTGCGCGCCACGGTCCAGCCGTCGATCACCGGCAGGTTCATGTCGAGCAGCACCACGTCGGGCGCCTCGGCGGCGACCTGATCCAACCCCTGCTGGCCGTCATGGGCCAGCACCACCGCAAAGCCGCGCCGGCGCAGCCGCCGGGACAGGAAGTCCCAAAGCTCCTCATGATCCTCGACGAGCAGGATTTTCGTCACGCTGA
>JAYTQW010000285.1:0-2926 GCA_043746535.1 Rhodospirillales bacterium | reverse complement strand
ACGTGGCCCGCGCGGACACGCTGCGCGCCGCGATCGCCGCACTGGACGCGGAGCGCCGGGCGCGGGCGGTCCGCGACGCCCGCACAGCGCGCAACGCCGCAGCCGCCGCGCCGGACGTGGCCGCCCCGGCGCGGGCACCTGTCGGCGTCCCGGTCGCGGCGTCGGGCGGCTGGACCGTGCCGGTCGCGGGCCGCGTCATGCGCGCGTTCGGGGCGGCGACCGAGGCGGGGCCCGCCACCGGGGTCTCCTACCAGACGCCGCCGGGCGCGCGCGTCGTCTCCGCGTGCGGTGGGCGTGTGGTGTTCGCCGGGCTGTTCCGCAGCTTCGGCCAGCTCATCATCGTCGATTGCGGCGCCGCCACCCACGTCGTACTGGCCGGGCTGAGCCGGCTGGACGTGCAGCTCGGCCAGTCGGTGCGCAGCGGCGAGCCGGTCGGGATCATGGGCGGCAATGCCCAGGCCGGGCTGTATGTCGAACTTCGGCGTGGCGGGCAGGCGATCGACCCAGCCCCGTACCTGCACAGCGAGGTGATATTTTCGCAACCTTTGCGGCGGACCAGTGTGGCGCGCGCCGCAACGGCGCATATCTGGCTGCGTGACGACCGGATGGCACGATTGAAGCTTCACGACTCAAACTTGACGGCTGGCATAGGCTTGGTGGATCACCATTTGCTGAAAGCTGGCGTCATGGGGATCTGCGCATGAATCGACGTTACGGATTGCTGCTCGGCACCGTGTTCGTGGCTGGCCTCGCGGCGGGTCCGCTGGTCGCCGTGGTGGCGCAGCGCACCGGCCTGCTTGGCAGCGCGTTCGCGCAGGGCAGCGGCAACGACAATTTCTCCGCGATGACGCTGTTCGGCGACGTGGTGGAGCGGGTCCGTGCCGAATATGTCGATCCGGTCGACCGCAAGACGCTGATCGAGAACGCGTTGAACGGCATGTTGAGCGGCCTCGACCCGCACAGCAGCTACATGAATGCGCAGCAGTTCCGCGAGATGCAGGTGCAGACCCACGGCGAGTTCGGCGGCCTCGGTATCGAGGTGACGCAGGACAACGGCTTCATCAAGGTCATCAGCCCGATCGACGACACCCCGGCATCGCGCGCTGGCGTCAAGGCCGGCGACCTGATCCTGTCGATCGATGGCCAGACCGTGCAGGGACTGGCGCTGAACGACGCGGTCGACAAGATGCGCGGAGCCCCGAACAGCAAGATCAAGTTGCAGATCAAGCGCGCGGGCGTCGATACCCCGATCGAGCTGACCATGACGCGGGAGGTCATCAAGATCCAGGCGGCCAAGAGCCATATGGAAGCCAACGACATCGCCTACATCCGGCTGACCGGCTTCACCGAACAGACCGATAGCGGCCTGCGCCATGCCTACCAGCAGCTCAAGGCGCAATCCGGCGACCATCTGCATGGCGTCGTGCTGGACCTGCGCAACAATCCGGGCGGCCTGCTCGACCAGGCCATCGCCGTGTCCGACGATTTCATCGATCAGGGCGAGATCGTCAGCACCCGCGCGCGCAACCCGCAGGACAGCCAGCGCTGGAACGCCAAGGGTGGCGACATGACCGATGGCCTGCCGATGGTGGTGCTGACCAACGGCGGCTCCGCCTCGGCCAGCGAGATCGTCGCCGGCGCGTTGCAGGACCATCGCCGCGCCATCATCCTGGGCACCCGCACGTTCGGCAAAGGCTCGGTGCAGACGCTGATCCCGCTGCCCGGCAACGGCGCCATGCGGCTGACCACGGCGCGCTACTACACGCCGTCCGGCCGCTCCATCCAGGGCCTCGGCATCGTGCCCGACGTGAAGGTGGCCAGCGCCCGCAACGAGCCGGCGCATTTCGGGCCGGAGCACGAGGCGGACCTGAACCACATCCTCAGCAACTCCGGCGGCACGCCGCAGGCCGCCGTGCTGCCGCGCACCGACCTGCCCGCCATCGTCAAGGACATCCCGGCGGTGCCGCCGGACAAGTTCCCGGCGTTCGATCCGGCCAAGCCGGACACCGATTTCCAGTTGCAGCAGGCGCTGGTGGTGTTGCGCGCCATGACGCCGAGCAAGCACGCCGCGCGCTGATCGCGCCCGCAGGATTGGCGTGAGACAGGTGGCTCCCGACTGGTCGGACCGGGTTGGCGGCGGCACGCCGGGCCGGCATCCGGCGTTGCGTGCGCTCGGCTGGTTCTGGCTGGCGGTGCTGGTGCTGATGGGTGCCGGCGCGGGCGGCCTGGAATACCTGGGGCCGCCGGCGCCGAGATCCCTCGCCGCGCCAAAACCTCCCGCCGCGCCCACACCCGCGCCGCTCGCGGCGCCGCCCGCGCCCGCGTCCGCTGCCCCACCGCCTGTGCCCGCCCTGCCCGCAAAGCCAGTACATTTCGAAGGGGCGCCTGCCTCGCCGGCGCCGCAGTCTGGCGGTCCCATCGCGGCACCGGACCCGGCATTGCTGGAGGCGTCGGCCACCTATCCCGGCACCATGCTGCCGCGCATCAGCGCCGACCGCCGCTCGCCGATGTCGGTCTATGCCGCCGCCGCGCCGCCCGCCGATGGACGCCCGCGCGTGGCCCTCATGCTCACCGGCGTCGGCATGCTGGCCAGCGAGGACGAGGTGGCGGTACGCTCCACCCCGGCAGCCGTGTCGCTGGCGTTCTCGCCCTACGCCTACCATCCCGAGCCGCTGTTGCAGCAGGCGCGCACGCTGGGGCACGAGGCGCTGGTGTCGCTGCCGATGGAGCCGGCCGGCTACCCGCTCAACAACCCCGGCGCCCATGCGCTGCTCACGGGCGACGCGCCGGCGCTCAACCTGCAGCAACTGGACTGGTCGCTCACCCGGTTCACCGGCTATGTCGGCGTGACCGGGGCCATGGGCAACCTGCGGGGCGAGGGTTTCGGCGGCAACCCGACGCTGATGCAGCCTGTGCTGGCGGAACT
>JAYTQW010000284.1:0-7815 GCA_043746535.1 Rhodospirillales bacterium | reverse complement strand
GTGGCGCTGACGCGGATGATCAGCGCGGTGTTCCGGCGTGGCGGCGAGGTGGCGTTCGTCGCCGAGGAGCTGAAGCAGGTCTTCGATCCGCGCGGCGGGCAGTGGAGCCGCGGCCGCTATGTCGGCTCGCTGGTCGCGGCGATCGGCGACATCATCGAGCGCCACATGCTGGAGACGGGCTTCCTGGAGCCGACCGAGAAGCTCCCGACCAAGGGCGCCATGACGGAAACCAGCACCGTCACCGCCACGCCACTCGGCCCGCTATGCCCGAAGTGCAGCCAGCCCGGCCTGGTGCATGAGGCGGGCTGCCTGGCCTGTGTCCACTGCGGCTGGTCGAAATGTGGCTGACCGCGCAGCCTGCAAGTTGCCGCGGCTGTTGGCTGCGAACCTCACTGCTACGTTCGGTTCGTTGGCTGGGATGCAAATGGAAGCGTAGGTCTCGCCCGAAGTCGCGCTACGGGCCGAGCCAAGCGCGGACCGCGTCCCGCACGAAGGCGAGGTCGGCCCCGTCATGTGCCGGGTTGCCCGCCCGGTGGCCCCAGACGGTCGGGATCGGCCGCAGCTCGGCATGACGCAGGTGTGCCAGCTCCGCCGCATTGTCGGCCACCGGGAAATACAGGTCGGTGCTGGCGGGCAGCAGCAGGACACGGGCGCGGATCGCCTGCAACGCCGCGTCGAGGTCGTGGCCGTACAGCTCGTTGGCGCTGATATCGGACGCGAGCCAGGTGCGCGCCTGCGCGTACAGGTCCTCGGCCGCGCAGGTGGAAAAACCGGGCTCCCAGTGCCGGTCCAGGAACTCGTCGAGCGTGGCGGCCCCGGTCGAGGAGAGGTGCAGCCCGGCCCGGTACCAGTCCTGGCTCATCGCCCAGCCGGCGTAGATGCGCGCGAACGCCCTGACCGAGGCCGTCGGCGTGGCCCGGAAGCGGCCGCCGCCGAGGTGTTCCGGGGCCGCCTCCAGCGTGGCCATGAGCGACAGCAGGAACACCTGGTTATGGACCGAGGTGCGGGCGCTGCCGCACAGGATCACCGCCCGTTCGACGATTTCGGGGAACAGCGCCGCCCAGTGATAGGCCTGCTGCGCGCCCATCGAGAAGCCGTAGGCGCAGGCGACGCGCTCGATCCCGAACTGCTCGCGCAGCAGCCGGCGCTGGGCCCGGACGTTGTCGGCCGTGGTGACGAGCGAGGGATAGGCGTCGCTGTTGGACGGGCTGGTCGACAGGCCGTTGCCGAACATGTCCGGGATCACGATGAACCATCGGCCGGGATCGAGGACGCCGTCCGGCCCGATCAGCCATTCGAGATCGCGGTGACGGGCGGAGTAGCTGGTCGGATAGACCACGACATTGTCGCGCGCCGGCGACAGGGCGCCATGCGTCTTCCAGCTCAGCGTCGCCCCGGCCATCACCTCGCCCGACTGTAGGGCCAGATCGCCGAGCGCAAACCGCCCGGTCCGCGTGTCCCCGCTCATCGACGGGGCAACAACTGCTCGGCCAGCGTCGCCCAGTAGCTGGCGCCGACCTGCAGGATGTCGTCGTTGAAGTCGTAGCGGGGGTGATGCACCTGCGGGTCGTCGGCGGAGCGTCCGCCGCCCAATAGAAGGTAGCTGCCGGACTTGGCGTTCAGCATGAAGCTGAAATCCTCGCCGCCCATGGTCGGGCGCGGCATGTGCGAGACGCGCCCGGGGCCGGCTACCGTCTCCGCCGCGTGGCGCGCCAGCTCGGTCGCGTCCGCGTCGTTGACGGTCGCCGGATACATCCGATGGTAGGCGATCTCCGCCGTCGCGCCGAACGCCGCCGCCGTGCCGTGGACGATGCGGGTGACCGCCTGCTCGAGCAGGTCGCCCACCGCAGGCGTCAGCCAGCGCGAGGTGCCCTTCATCGTCACCGTCTCGGGGATGACGTTGGACGCCACGCCGCCGCCGATCTGGCCGATGGTGACCACCGCGTTATCCATCGGGTCGAGCGTGCGCGCGACCACCGATTGCAGCGCCATCACAATCGCCGCCGCCGCCACGATCGGGTCGGTGCCGTTGTGCGGATAGGCCCCGTGGGCGCCCTTGCCGCGAACGGTGATGTCGATCGTGCTGACAGCGGCCATGATCGGGCCGGCGCGCCACAGGAACTCGCCGGCGGGATGGCTCGGCCAGTTGTGCATCCCGAACACGCGGTCCATCGGGAACCGCTCGAACAGCCCTTCCTTGACCATCATCTCGCCGCCGCCGAAGTTCTCCTCGGCCGGCTGGAAGATCACGTACACCGTGCCGGCGAAGTTGCGTGTCTCGGCCAGGTAGCGGGCCGCTCCCAGCAGCATGGCCGTGTGGCCGTCATGGCCACAGGCGTGCATGATCCCCTCGGTCTGCGAGGCATAGGGCAGCCCGGTCGCCTCGACGATGGGCAGGGCGTCCATGTCCGCCCGGAGGCCGATGGCACCGCCCTCCTGCTGCCCGCGGATGACGCCGACCACGCCGGTCGTGGCCAGCCCGGTCACGATCTCGTCCACGCCGAACGCAGCCAGGTGTTCCTGCACCACGCGGCTGGTGCGGACCTCCTGCAACGCCAGTTCCGGATGCTGGTGCAGGTCGCGCCGCCATGCGGTCATGTCGGCCTGGAACTCGGCGATGCGGTTCAGGACGGGCATCTGGGTTCTCCTTCATGGACGGACGCCGGGCGCAGGCGTGGCACGCTCGACAATAGCCGCCGCGTGCGGTCGTCACGGCACAATCCGTTGCAGCGTTTTCGACAGAAGCCAATAGAGTATCCGAGGCGCTTGGGGAGGTTTTAAATGAATGGCCGTCTTCTTGGGAAGGTAGCTTTGTCAGCGGAGGTGCTGGCGGTTGCGGGTCGGCAGCCTCCGAGCTTTTCGCTCGGGAGGGAGCGGCGGTCGGGATCGTGGACCTGCCTGGCAGCGATGGCGCAATGGTGGCGGCACGGCTTCGGGCGGAGGGCTACTGGGCATTCTTTGCGGCGGCCGACGTGTCGGATGAAGTGCAGGTCGCGGAGGCGGTGGCGCAGGTTTCGAGCGATTTGGGCCCAATCACTGTGCTGTTTAACCACGCCGGGACGATCGTGATCGGTCCGTTTCTGGAGACGACGACAAGGGACTGGGATCGGCTCATGGCCATCAACGTGCGCAGCATGTTCCTCATGACCCGGGCGGTGCTGCCCCAGATGATCGAGGCAGGCGGCGGCAGCGTCGTGTGCACGTCCTCCATCTCAGCCGTCGCGGCGACTCCCATGGAAGTGCTCTACAACACCACCAAGGGCGCCTGCCACATGTTTGCCAGGGCGATCGCTGTGGAGTTCAGGGACCGCAATATCCGCTGTAACGCGGTCTGTCCCGGATTTGTCCAGACCCGGCACGGGCGGCGTGAGATCGAGGGATTGACGCGGCTCGGCGTCGACGTCTCGGACGCCGCCATCGCGGCACAGCAAGGGCGGATGTGCCGCCCCGACGAGGTCGCCAGGGCAGCCCTCTATTTGGCCAGCGACGAGGCGAGCTTCGTCAGCGGCACTCACCTGTTCGTCGATAATTGTTTCACCGCAACCTGAGCGGAGCAGTCCCATGGATTTCCAGAAAGGCGGCATCTGGCGCAACTGGGTTGGCAACCAGTATTGCGTGCCGCAGTTCAAGGCGGCCCCGGAGAATGAGGCGGCGCTTGCCGAGATGGTTCACGAAGCCGACAAGCGCGACCTCGGGATCCGCGTGTCAGGGTCCGGTCATTCGTTCACGCCGATCGTGGGCACAAATGGCCTGCTGCTGTCCCTGGCAATCTCCGCGGGATCCTGAACGTCGACCACGACCGCAAGCAGGTCACGGTCGCGGGCGGAACCCGGATCAACGAGGTTGGCAAAACGCTCAAGCAGCACGGCCTGTCTCTGGTCAACCAGGGCGACATCGACAGTCAGGCCATTGCCGGGGCGTTCACGACCGGCACGCACGGCACCGGCGTCAAGCTAGGCAACCTCGCCTCCTCGATCGCCGGCATGCGCCTGATCAAGGCCGACGGTGAGATCCTTGACATCGATGGCAGCGACAAGGACCTGCTGCACGCCGCTCAGGTGTCCGTCGGGACGCTGGGCATCATCTCGTCCATGACGCTCAACGTCATGGACGCATACAACCTGCACGAGAAGCGGTGGCGCGACGATTTCGAGACCTGCATGGAGCGCCATGACGATCTGGCCGCTCAGCATCGCCACTTTGGTTTCTTCTGGTGTCCCGTCGCCGAAAGCCGTCATCTTTATTGCCTGCCCGACACCGCCGCAGTCTCAAGCACAAGCAAAGTCGCGGACGTCTGCGAGATGAAGGTGCTGGACATCACCGACACGCCACCAATGGCATCCGAGTTCGAGAAGATCGCCTACAGTTCGGAGGTCTACCCAATCGAATACGTGCCCAATTTCGTCGAGCTCGAATACGCTGTTCCCCTCGAGCATGGCAAAGAGGTGGTCCGAGCCGTGCGCGAGCTCATGCTCACCAAGCACACCAACTGCATCTACCCCATCGATTACCGATTCACCGCCGGCGACCCGGCGTGGATGAGCCCTTTCCATCACCAGGACAGCATCACGCTGTCGGTTTCAGGCGGCCCGGGCGTTGATTATTGGGCTTTCCTGAACGATACCGATCAAATCCTCCGTCGCTACAACTCGCGCCCGCATTGGGGAAAGATGCACTTCCTCGACACGCAGGACGTGACAAACCTTTACCCGCGCGCCCACGACTTTCGCATGCTCCGACGCAGACTCGACTCCAACAATCGCTTCCTTAACGATCATCTCAAGATGCTCCTGGGATGAGCAGCCGGCACCGTCATCCCGCCGCCTACCTGGATCAACATCACCGCCGTCAGGCTGCCCGCCAGGCCGGGTCAATCCCGACCTCACGGGTCAATCCCGACCTCATAGGACGGTTAGGGTGGCGCGCCGGCGGCCCGGCTAACATCAGGGTTGGTTACAGGTCAGTGGGTTGATCGACCAGGCCCAGTCCGATCAGGTTCGCGGAGCGTGTCAGTTCGCTGCGCAGCAATGGCGCCGCGAAGTCGATGAACGCCCGCAGCTTGGCGGTGACTGAGCGGTCTGCCTGCATGACGAAGTGGACCGGGATGGGCGGCGGCTCATAGGCTGGCAGCAGCAGCACGAGACGGCCCGCGGCCACATCGGCCGCCACCTGGTATGACATGACACGCGTGATCCCGTGACCGTCCAGCGCAGAGTCGATTGCGGCGGCGGCTGCGTTGACGACCAGACGCGGGCGGATGGCCATGGTGCAGAGCGTCGGGCAGCGCGCGGCCGGTTCCTGGGCGAAGCTCCAGGGCTCTGCCGCGGCCTCGTTCGACATGATGCACGCGTGGTTCAACAAATCCGCCGGCGTGTTGGGGCGGCCCTGGCGCTCAACATAGGCGGGAGAGGCGCACAAGATGCGGCGAACCTCGCCCAGATGTGTGGCGTGAAGGCTGGAGTCGGGCAGGTGTGCCAGCCGGGTGGCAACGTCGATCCCCTCGTCGAGCATGTTGACCACGCGGTCCAGCAGCACGAGCCGCGCGTGAACCGCCGGATTGTGATCCAGAAAGCGGTCCAGCACGGGACGTATCTTCAGGCGTCCAAACAGGACAGGGGCTATCAGGGTCAGCAACCCACGTGGTGTGTTCGCATCTGCCGCAGCACCCCGCTCGGCGCGTTGCAGCTCTTCCAGAACGTGCCGGCACGTCGCCAGGTAGGTCTCGCCCAAAGCCGTCAGCCGCAAGGCGCGGGACGTACGGTGCAAGAGTTGCGCGCCCAGGCGATCTTCCAGCGAGGCGATGGCCCGCGTGACGGCGGCCGGCGAGTAGCCCAACTCCCTCGCTGCGGCAGCAAGCGACCCGCGATCCACGGCGGCCACAAAGGCGGCCATGGCGTCCAGGCGGTCCATCGTTCCAGTCCCTGCAATCAGAGCTTTCGATCATTGGGCATTCTGCCACGCTGCGCAACGCTCCATCTTTGCGAGGCCGGGCAGTCAGGCCCGCTCGTCAGGAGATGTTCCCCATGCAGGTCGAATTCCATTCGCAGACGGTTGGCGAGGTCGAAGTGTTCTACCGTGTGGCCGGCCCGGCCGACGCGCCCGTTGTGCTGCTGCTGCACGGCTTCCCCACCGCGAGCCACATGTTCCGCGACCTTATTCCCGAACTGGCCGAGCACTGCCGGGTGATCGCGCCGGACCTGCCAGGCTTCGGCAACACCGGAGCGCCCCCGCGCGGAGAGTTCACCTACAGCTTCAACAGCCTTGCCCAGACCATCGGCGGCTTCACCGAAGCGCTGCACCTCGACCGCTTCGCCCTCTATATCTTCGACTATGGCGCGCCGGTCGGGTTGCGGGTCGCGATGGCCCATCCAGAACGCATCACCGCCATCGTCAGCCAGAACGGCAACGCCTACCTGGAAGGGCTGAGCGACGCCTGGGCGCCTTGGCGCACCTACTGGGCATCGCCGACGCCGGAGAACCGGGAGGCGTGCCGGGCGTCGCTCACCGCCGAGAGCATCCGGCACGGCCAGTATCTGCACGGCGCGGACGCATCCCTGGTGTCGCCGGACGGCTACACGCTCGACATCGCCTACATGGCGCGTCCGGGTGCGGCCGAGATCCAGCTCGACCTGATCCTGGACTACGCCAGCAACCTCGCCCTCTATCCCGCCTTCCAAGCCTATTTCCGGGCGCACAGGCCGCCGCTGCTGGCGGTATGGGGCCGTCACGACCCGCATTTCGTGCCGGCCGGGGCGCTGGCTTATCAGCGCGACCTGCCACGGGCCGAGATCGTCCTGCTTGAGGCCGGCCACTTCGCGCTGGAAACCCATGCGGCCGAGGTCGGGAAGGCCATGCGCCGCTTCCTGGCGGCGCATGGCGCGGGGCAGCCGCAATGACCGCGCCCTCCAACGACATCGCCTTCACGCCTTCGGTCAAGGCGGCACAGACCAGCCGCGGCTCCCGCAGCTCCTATGCGCGACCCGAACAGGCGCTGCTGTTCAAGGTTGCCGCGTGGGCCGTAAACTGTCCGCAGCACATCCCGCGCAAGGTCAACCTCGCCGACGTCGCCGCCATGCTCACCCAGCGAGACGCCGGCATCGCAGCCAAGGTCCGCTTCGTCAACAAGCGGGCGGGCTTCCGGCATGATCCAAAAGCAGCCAAGCCCGCCCTAGCCCGAGAGTTTGTCGCGGACGACCTCTCTTACACAGGCTGGTCTTCGTCGATGCCGGCGAGCCGGAAGACCTGGCCCCCGGGCGCCTGGAAATAGAGCCGCCCGGCACCAGGCACATCGAGCTTCTTGACGCCGAATGCGAGAATCTTCTCTTTCATCTCTTCGACGGCGTCGGATTTGAGCTCCAGGTAGATCGCCTTCAGGAAATCGCCCTTATCCAATGCTGTGTCCTGGTAAACGAAGCAGAAATCGACGTCGCCGAGTTGGAGGTGGTCCACATCGTCGTTCGTCTCGACGGGTCGGCAGCCCAGAACATCGCAGTAGAACTTGCGGATACTGTCCTGCTCCGACCGCGCGGCGTAGGTTGCCGTGTGGTTGCCGAGAATCACCTTGGCCATGATCGAGTGCTCCGGAAGGATTGTGTTGGTGAGGGGCTCGGAGTGCGGTGTTCAGGCGCGCTTCACGCGTCGACCGCGATCTTCGTGTCCATGGGCTGCGGACGGCCTTCGCCCTTCTCGACGAGGTCCTTGAGGCTGAGCAGGAAGGTCGCCCACTTAGTACTGCAATGGTGCATGAACTCGTTGGGCTCCCGCCAGCCCTCGTGGCTGAACAGGACGAAGGTCTGACGGTCGCGCCACTCCAGG
>JAYTQW010000283.1:0-9152 GCA_043746535.1 Rhodospirillales bacterium | reverse complement strand
TGGTCGGGCAACATGGACTTCATGACGCCGGACAACGCGCTGCTGGTGGATTACTCGCCGGTCGCGCTGCGTCCGGGCGAGTACCCGCATGGCGACGGGCAAAGCTGGGCGGAGCCGGACGTGGCCCACGCCGCCGCATTGCTGGCGCCGGCGCTGGATGACCCGGCCCGTGGCCGGACGCTGGCGCGGCGCGGCCGGATAGAGGTGCTGCGCGGCTTCGGCAACCGCGCCGTGGGCCTGCGCATCCTCGACCTGCTGGAGGCTCTCGCCGCCCGCCCGCAGGCCTCGCGGCCGCCAACGACGCGGGCGCCAAAGACGCGGACGCCTGCCCGTCGGCAGCGGCAGGCTGCGTCGGCATGACGCTGAACGACGCGCTGGCGGCCATTGCGGTGGCGCTGTGGGCGACCGCCTATGGCTGGTATTTCAGCCACGACCTGCGCCGCTGGTGGCGACGGCGGCGGGACCGGCGCGCGCAGTACGCCCGCTATGGCAGGCAGCGCCAGCAGGCCGGCGCCGTCTGGGCGCCGCCTATGGTGGCGCCGCGCCCGGCCGCGCGGGGCGCCAGCGCCAGTCGCCGCCCATTCGAGCCACTGTTCCCGGTGGCGCCCGAGGCGCCGGCGCCCGCCGTGCGGGAACGGCGCGCGCCCAACAACGTGATACCGTTTCCGAGCCGGCCGGCGCACGAGCCAAGGCGGCCCAAAACCTCCTGAACCGCCGACGCGATACGCCGCTGTTGCGTATCGGTCACGCTGTGTTGCGGAGATCGGGCAACGCGCGGCCACGTCACGCCATAGCCGTGTCTTGGCTTGACGCCAAAGTAAGATAGCAGGCACAAGCAAATCACATCTACCCTGAAGGATAGATGTGACAAGACGATGACACTACCAAGTTCGTTTCTTGTCATTGTTTTGTCATGAAGGCTGAACCAGCGATTTTATATTGGCGCTCGCTCAAGCGGCGGCTGCAAGAAAGAGATGTTCACATGACAACCATGAACCGCATGGGCGCCCGGCTGGGTTGGCGTGCCACTGGCCTGCTCACCGGCCTGCTCACTGGCACGGCGCTGGCCGGCGGCCTGTTCGCGGCCAATCCCGCAGCGGCCCAGAGCGCCGCCCAACTGGGCGCCATCCAGGGCCAGATCTCCACGTTGCAGGCGCAGTTGCGCCGCCTCCAGGCCGAGGCGGCGGGCCGCGACGCGGCGGTGCGCGCGGCGCGCGACGAGGCCAACCAGGCCCGCGTCGATGCCAACAAGGCGATGGCGCAGGCAGCCGTGGCGCCGCAGGGCGGTCTTGGCAGCTCGGTGCAGCTCAACCCGAACGGCATCGGCCCGGCGGCGTCCCTCGCCAGTTCCAGCCCGCAATCGATCGTCGGCACCGCCGTCGACAAGCCGAACCCGACCTTCCAGCTCGGCAACGTCAGCATCACCCTGGGCGGCTTCGTCGACCTCGACGGTATCTTCCGCAGCCGCAACGAGACCGCCGGCGTCGGCTCCAGCCTCAACGGCATCCCGTTCCGCAACAACCAGAACGCCCATACCGGCGAGTTCCGCGAGACGGCGCAGCAGAGCCGCTTCAGCATGCTGGTGCAGGGCAAGGTCAGCGACACCCAGGCCATCGCCGGTTACGCCGAGCTGGACCTGAACGCCTCCGGCACCAGCTCCAACTCGAACCAGACCAACAGCTACGTGCCGCGCGTGCGCCACCTCTATGCCACCTATGACGACAGCCGGTACGGCGTCCACCTGCTGGCCGGCCAGACCTGGAGTTTCCTGACGCCTGAGACGGTCGGCATGACGCCGCGCAAGGAGCAGGTCCCGCTCACCATCGACACCAGCTACGTGCCCGGCTTCACCTATACCCGCGCGCCGCAGTTGCGCCTGGCCAAGGATTTCGGCGGCAAGTATTGGGTCGGCGTGTCGTTCGAGAGCCCGCAGGAACTCTACAGCTACCAGACCGCGTCCGGCGCCGTGCTGCCCGACAAGGCCACGATCCTGTATAGCAACCCTGGCAGCGTCAACCTGAACTCGGCCACGGCCTACAGCGTCGACGTGGCGCCGGACATGATCGTGAAGGTCGCCGCCGATCCCGGCTATGGCCATTACGAGGCGTACGGCCTCGGCCGCTTCTTCAAGAGCCGTGTCTCCACGCTGGGTGCCGGCAAGGACCAGGTGGCGTTCGGCGGTGGCATCGGCGGCAGCGTGACGCTGCCATTGGTGCCCAAGCTGGTCGACTTCACCGGCAACATCCTGGCCGGCTCCGGCATCGGCAAATACGGCGCCAGCCAGTTGCCTGACGCCTCGTTCAAGGCCAACGGCAGCCCCGCGCCGCTGCCGGAGGTGATCGGCCTGGTCGGCCTGATCGGCCACCCGACGCCGGCCTTCGACGTGTACGGCTACCTCGGCACCGAGCAGATCGGGCGCGAGACCAACGGGCGGAAGGGAACCGGCCCCGGCTATGGCGGCTCCAACGTGGTCAACACGCAGTGCAACATCGAACTCGGCACGGCGTGCGGCGCGCAGACCCGCAGCGTGACCGGCGGCGCGGTCGGCGCCTGGTGGCGCTTCCTGCACGGCAACTACGGCACCATGATGGCCGGCGCGCAGTATGGCTACGACCAGCGCATCGCCTTCCACGGCGTCGGCGGCAAGCCGAGCACGGACGAGAGCATCGTCATGTTCACGCTGCGCTACCTGCCGTTCCAGTAGCCTTCGCCGCGACGACGACACGAACGGGCCGGGGCTTATGCCTCGGCCCGTTCCATTTGCGGCGGCCTATCCGGCGTCGCGCAGGTCCGGCTCGGTCAGCCCGACGCGGCCGAGGTCGGCGATGGTGCGGCCCTGCGCGTCGACGCTGACGGCGGAGACGAAGCGGGTCCCGAACAGGACCGACTCGGCGCCATAGGCGCGCATGTCGCGCACCTCGGCACCCAGCGTCGGATCGAACATCCGCAACGACAGGATCAGCCGCAGGTCCTCGCCCGCCATCGACTCGGGCGTGTGGCGGGCCAGCGGGCTGTCCGGCCCGATCTGGTGCATCAGCGTCCAGGTCAGCGCCAGCATCGGCATGTGCGCGCGCACCAGCGCCAGTTCGACCGGCCGGCGGAACACCTCGCCCTCGTGGGACACCTCGCGCAGCAGCACATGCAGCCGGGCGGTGGCCTCCATCAGCGGCGTGTCGCGCGGGTTGGCGACCCGCAGCATCAGCGTCGGCTGGCCGTTGTGGCGGGCGATGACGGCGTGACCGGCATAGGTCAGTTGCGAGCGCGGGCGCGAGAAGCGCACGAAGGTGAGGCCGGTCATGATGGCGGTGAAGGCGACGCCGCCGATGATCTCGGCCGAGGCGACCACGTGGCCATAGAGTGTCGCTGGCGCCATCACGCCGTAGCCGACCGTCGCCAGCGTCTCCATGCTGAAGAAGAACGCGCTGGAGAACGAGCCGGGCGGCAGGTTGGAGACGCAACCCGCCTGTAGCAGGTACAGCGACGCGAACAGCAGGTTGATGCCGAGTTCGGCCGCCAGGAACAGCAGGGCGAAGCCGCGCCAACCGACCGCCAGCGCCAGGTAGTACGGGTCGCGCCAGTCGAACGCGGCACCGCCGCGCTTGGTCATCTCGAACGCGCCCATGCGCAACCGCATCTCGTGCACCCGACGCGGACGCCTGGGCGCCGCGCTCACGCGGGAGCCTTCGCGCGCGCCTTCGTGGGCCGCCGCGCCAGTGGGTGGCGGTCCAGCACGGCATCCAACTCGGCCACCGCCTCGGGCGGCAGCCGGTCGATCGCCTGCGCCAGCCGGTTGGCCAGGGCGGTGTGCGCCGGCGACAGCCCGGCGGTGTCGAGCACCACGCGCGGGTGCGACTGGCGGGCGAGGCGGGCCATCTCCTCCGCCTCGTCCCAGATCAGGCCGAACACGTCGCAGATCTGATGCACCAGGCCGCGCCCCGGCCGGCCGCGATGGCCATGCTCCAGCGCGGACAGATAGGCCGAGGAGACCTGGATCTGCTCGGCCAGTTGCCGCATCGACAGCCCGTGCGCGGCGCGCAGCTCCCGCAGCCGGGCGCCGAACGGCGTCACCGGATGCGCCGCAGCAGCAGCCGCACCGAGCCGGGGTTGGCCGCGTGCGGGTGCGTCGCCGCCAGCACCAGCGGGCGCAGCGCGGGCAGGTTCAGCCACATCGGCAGCTCGCGCCGGATCACGCCGCCGGCCTCGCCGCTGCCGCGCCCGGTGATGACCTCGACGCAGCGCACATGGTCGGCATGGGCCTGCTCCAGGAACACATGCAGCGCGTGGTAGGCCCGCTGCGCCGTGCGCCCGTGCAGGTCGAGCGTGCGCGTGGGCGACAGCTTGCCGGCACGCAGCCGGTTCCAGCTTGCGTTGTCCAGTCCGCCCGGATGCTCGCCGACCGCGATCAGCTTGCGGGGCGCGCCGGGCCTGGCGGACACCGGCACGCGCGGCGGCTCGCCTGGCGGCGTCACCACCGGCGGGACCGGTTCGGTCACGGCGCCCGGCGGCAGCGCGTGGCCGGGCAGGGCTGCGACATGGCGCGCATAGGCGGCCCACTCGGCGCGGTCGATGTCGGTCAGAGCCTTGCGGCGGGCGGTGCGCACGCGGCTATTCCGCCGGGACGGCCACGGCCACGGCCACAGCCTCGTCCGGCAAGGCCGGATCGCCCGACGGCACCGCCAGCCGCGCCCGCGCGACCGCGACATAGGCGGGATCGAGTTCGATGCCGATGCCGTGCGCGCCCTCGGCCCGTGCCGCCAGCATGGTGGTGCCGGTGCCCATGAACGGGTCGAGCACGGTGGCGCCAGCGCGGCCATGCAGCCGGATGCACCATGAGGGCAGCGCCAGCGGGAAGGTGCCGGGATGGTGGAACTTCTGCGCCCGGCTCCGCACCGTGTCGTATGGGATGAACCAGGTGTTGCCCCGGCAGCGCAGGTCGCCGGCATGGCCGCGCCGGGCGATGTTGCTCTTGTCCTTGAACGGCACCCCGATCGCCAGCCGGTCCAGCCGCACCTGCCCGTCGCGGGTCAGGTGGAAGATGTGCTCGTGCGCGTGGTGCAGGAAACGCTGGCCCGCCACCGGCTTGAAGTGCCCGACCGCGTCGCCCGGCACCGCCACCGACTTGATCCAGGTGATGTGGTTTTGCAACGCGAAGATCGGCCGCAGCCGCACGATCAGTTCGAACGGCAGCCATGGCTGGCTGGGCGAGCCGGACACGTTGAGGAAGAACGAGCCGTCCGGGCGCAGCACCCGCGCCAACGCCCGCGCCACCTCGACCATCCACGCCAGGTAATCGTCCTCATGGCGATGGTCGGCGTAGGTGGCATAGCCAAGGCCGATGTTGTACGGCGGCGAGGTCACCACCACGTCGACGCTGCCGGCCTCCAGGCTCGGCAGCACCGCGAGGCAGTCGCCCTCGATCAGGCGCGGGGTCGCTGGCTGGCTCACGGCGCGGTGCGCGGCAGTAACACGTATGCGGTGCCGTGGGCGCGCATCAGCCCGGCGCGGGTGGCGGCATCGGCGTCCCAGCCCCAGAACACGTCGGCGCGCACCGGCCCGCGGATGGCGCCGCCGGTGTCCTGCGCTAGCATCAGGCGCTGGAACGGCGCGCCGTCGAGCGGGTCGGTGGTGGCCAGGAACACCGGTGCGCCCAGCGGCAGGAAACGCGGGTCGACGGCGATGGAGCGGCCCGGCGTCAGCAGCGCGCCCATGGCCCCTGGCGGCCCATCCTGCGGCCGCAATTCGGCGGCGCGGCGGAAGAACACGTAGGACGGGTTCTGGTCCATCAGCCCCGCCGCCCGGTCCGGGTGCGCTTCCAGCCAGGCGCGGATCGACTGCATCGACACCCGCTCGCGCGGGATTTCGCCTTGCTCCAGCAGCAATCGCCCGATGGGCACGTAGGGCTGGCCGTTCTCGCCGTCATAGGTCACCCGCACGACGCGCCCACCGCGCAGCCTCACCCGGCCGGACCCCTGAATTTGCAGCACGAAGGCGTCGATCGGATCGCGCAGGAACGCCACCGGCCGCGCCGCGTCGCCCAACCCGCCGGCGACGATGGCGGCGCGGTCCGGGTACGGCACCAGCCGCCCGTCCGCCACCCGGCCGGCGATCTTGCGGCCCTTGAAGTCAGGGCTGAACGTGCCGAGGTCGACCTGCACCAGATCGGCCGGGCGAGCCAGCAACGGGGTCTCGGCCACGGCATCGCGGGTCAGGCTGCCGGCCACCTCCGGCTCGTAGTAGCCGGTGAACAGGCCTTGGTCGTCGTCGGTGGCGCCGTCCCGAAGCGCATACGGCGCGAACGCGGTCTCGAAGAACGCCCGTGCCGCGTCGTCGCCCGGCCCCACGCCGGCGGCTGCGTCGCAGGCGCCGCGCCATTGCTCCGCGTGGCCGCCCAGCGCCGCCGCCCCCGTGGCGCCGCCGAGCACGCGCCCAGGCGAGGCTGCCGCCCAGGCCCGGCAACTGGCCAGGAATGGCGGCATTGCCTGCGCCGCGTGGTCGAGCGCCCAGCCCGGCAGATCGGCGAAGCGGACCTGCCGCAGCGTCAATGTCGGCGCCTTGGCAACGCTCGGCGGCCGCGGCGTGCAGCTTGCGAGCGACAGCGCTGACAGCAGCAGCGCCGCCGCGTGGCGCACCGGCACTCAGGCGCTGCGGGCAGCGACCAGGCGCCAGGCCGGATCGGGGCGCGACAGGTCGCGTTGAAAGGTCCAGATGTCGGTGATCTCGGTCACCGCATCCGCGCCGGAAACCGGGTTGCCGTCGCGCCCGATGGTGATGTTCACCTGGTCGCTGACGAAGCGCACGCCGATCTCGGCCATCGCGCCCGACAAGGCGGCGGCTACGATCTCGGCGGTCTGCACCGAGCGGATGTCGGTGCGGTTGATCTCGCCGTTCTGCTCCTGCGTGGCGATGGCCGTCTCGAACGCCGTGTACATGTCGTCGTTCAGCAACTGGCGCAGGGTCAGCCGGTCGCCGCTGGCATAGGCGCCGACGATCAGGCGGAACGCGCTCTCCGCGCCGTCGAGGAACCGCTGCGCCTGGAAGGTGCGGTCGACCGCCTGCATCCGCGTCAGCGTGGCGCCGATCGGCGAGCCGGCTTCGGGCAGCACGCGCGCGGGCGGCGCCGGCTCGGCCACGGCATCGATCACCCGTGCCGCGCCCGCCGGGCCACGCTCGGCACGCGCCGGCGCGTCGGCCGGGCGCTCGAAGCCCTGCCGCCGTCCCAGGATGCTGCGCAGCCGCAACACCAGGAACAAGGCGATCATCCCGAACAGAATGAGGTCGATCGGTAGCCCGCCGCCCATGACATCGCTCCCCGCGCTGGCTCGCGCGCAAGCCGCAGACATAGGCACCCATGCGCGCCGACACAACCAAGTGAAGCGGCCTCCCGCAAGTCACGTTGCCAGCGGCGCCGGGCGGCTGTAAGCGGCGGCGATGATCCTCCTGCGGCACGGTCAGAGCGAGTTCAACGTGATCTTCACCGCGACCCGCCGCGATCCCGGCATCGTCGACCCGAAGCTGACCGCACTCGGCCACGCCCAGGCCGACGCGGCGGCCATGGCCCTCGCCGGCGAGGACATCCGCCGCATCGTCGCCTCGCCCTACACCCGCGCGTTGCAGACGGCGGCCCCGCTGGCGCGCCGGCTCGGGCTGCCGGTCACGGTGCAGCCGGTGGTGCGGGAGCGCTACGCCTTCACCTGCGACATCGGCTCGCCCCGCGCCAGCCTGCGGGCGAGCTGGCCCGAGCTGGATTTCGCCGACGTGGCGGAGGTCTGGTGGCCGCAGTCGGAGGAGCCGGCCGAGGCGGTGATCGTCCGCGCCGCCGAATTCCGGGCGGACATGGCAGGCCGGCCGGACTGGGCGCGCACCGTCGTGGTCAGCCATTGGGGCTTCATCCTGTCGCTGACCGGGCTGAGTGTCACGAACGGCGAGTGGCGGCGATACGACCCGCGCGAACCGGCACCGGCCGAGATCGTCTGGCAACACTGAGCGCCCGCCGCACGCTTTCGCCACAGGCCGGCCTGTGCTACCGGCGGCCACCGCAGAGAGGATTGCTCCATGTCCGAGACAGCGCCCGCCCCACAGGCCGCCGGCGACCAGCCCGCACTGCCGCCGCTGGTGGTCAACATCCAATACGTCAAGGACCTGTCGTTCGAGGTGCCGAACGCGCCCGCCATCTACACCACGCTGCGCAGCGCCCCGAAAGTGGACATCAACCTCGACGTGCAGGCCCGCCGGGTGACCGAGGGGCAGTCGGTGTTCGAGGTGGTGCTGGCCATCCGCGCCGACGCCATCGACGAACAAGCCCCAGCCGACGGCAGCAACAAGGTGTTCGTCGCCGAACTGTCCTACGGCGGCATCTTCACCCTGAACAACGTGCCGGACAACGCGGTCGAGCCGGTGCTGCTGGTGGAGTGCCCGCGCATCCTGTTCCCGTTCGCCCGCAACGTGCTGTCCGACGTGACCCGCGACGGCGGCTTCCCCCCAGTGGTGCTGCAACCAATCGACTTCGTGGCGCTGTGGCAGAGCCGCCGCGCCGCCGCCGCCGCCGCCGCCAATGACGCCAACGGTGTCGCCACCGCCTGACCTCACACCCCGCCTGACTTGTATCGAGCCGCCGTGGCAGTGAGTCTCCAAGCGAGGCAGGCAAGCAGTTCTTTTTTGCAAAAAAGAACCAAAAAACTCTGATTGGTTAGGGGCGTGTGCGCCCCGTTCAGGCGGCAGCGCTGTATGTTTTGATAGTGCAACGTTATGGGCGTGCGTAGGCCCGCTCACGCCAGGGCCGCGCCGAAGGCGGGCGCGCGGGGTCGGGCGCGACGCCTGGGCGGTGGCCGCAAGGAGGGCAGCGGTTCCGGTGCCGGCGGCGGTGCCGCGCGCGCCTGCGGAGCAGGCGGCGCCAGGGCGGGAGATGGCTGCGGCTCGGGCGATGGGTCGAGCGGCAGGTCGGGCGGTGGCTGTGGGTCAGATCGCTGGAACAGCGCCGGCGGGAAGCCCGGCCCGGCCTCGATGCCCAGCATGCGGCACAGCGGGCGCAGGATGCGCCCCGCCCCCGGCGCGGCGGCCAGCAAGGCCGCAAGCTCGGGGTCGCCCAGCAGGTGGCACACCTGACCGCGCAGGGGCAGGATGCCGGGGGCGAGGCGGGCCAGCCAGGCGAAGCC
>JAYTQW010000282.1:0-8858 GCA_043746535.1 Rhodospirillales bacterium | reverse complement strand
GCGCGGTCGCGCGCCGCGTGGGCGGCGATGGCCGCGCGCAGGGCTTGCACCACCAGCGTCAGGCGCTGCGACAGGCTCGGTGCGGGTGCGGGGAGCGGGAGGGACACGAACGGAACAAGAACACAACGCGCAGCCTGTGTCAAGCGGCAATAGGAATGTTTGCCTCGCCAAGCCCGCCAACCAATGAGAGTTTTTGCTTCTTTTTGCAAAAAGAAGCGCTTCCTTCGCTGGGTGTCAGCTTCAGAGCGGGCCGGTGCAAGGATCAGCCGAACAGCAGGATCTGTCCGCTGGCGCTCTCGACTGCCACCAGCTCTGCCGGAATGGATGGCGTTGGCGTGGCCTCGATGGCTGGCAACGCCAATGCCGGCATTCGCTCCAGCAGGGCGCGATGCAGTTCCTCGCGCCGTGCCCACAGCGAGCGGTACCAGGCGACGCGGGCGCCGATCTGGTAGGCCAGCATCCGGTGCGCCACCACCTCGGCATGGGCGGCTTCGGCCAGGGCCACGCCCGCCTGTGGGTTGGCGACCAGCCAGGACAGGCGTTGGCGCAGTTCGGCGGCGTCGCGGAACAGCAGGCCGGTGCGGCCGTCCTCGACCGAACCGGCGTAGACCACGTGGCTGGCCAGGGTGGTGACGCGGTGGGCCGAGGCCTCGATGAACTTCAGGTCGGATTTGCAGCGGTTGAACGGGGTGTCGGCCAGCGGCATGAACGACACGTCGCTGTCGGCCAGCAGCGCGATGTAGGTGGCGTAGTCGCACAGGGGCACGAACTCCTTGTGCGGCGTGGCCAGGGCGTCGAACAGGGCGCGATCGGCGACGATGCGGAAGAACAGCCGTGGCCCGGCGCGCTCGGCCACCGCGTTCAGCGCGTCCAGCAGCGGCGGCCAGTCTTGCTCGCGGTTGATGCCGCCGAAGAACAGCGTCAGCCGGTCGGCGCGGCGGGCGGCGACCCTCGGCTCCGGCACCCGGTCCAGCGCGTTCGGGAACACCGCCACCTCGGGGTTTTGCAGCGCCAGCACGCGGGCCAGCGGCTCGGTGGAGGTCTGGATAGCGTGGACGGCGAGGAAATTATGCACGTCCGGGCGTTGCAGCACCGGGATGTAATCGGGGTGGTCGTCGAACTCGCAGACGATCAGGTAGCCCATCGCCAGCAGTTGCCGCAGCACGCCCAGCCCCGGCTCGCCGGCCAGCAACGGCCGGTGCAGCACCAGGATGCGGGCGAAACTGTCCGGGACGCGCGGGATTTCCGGCAGCGTGGTGACGTGGGTGCGCAGCCCCGGCTCCGACCCCAGCGCCAGCATCGGCTGGGTCACGCGCACCTCGCTGACGCCGCCGACCGGCGCCAGCATGGTGCTGACCAGGGCCATCGCCACGACCGGCTGGCGCGAGGCCCGCCAGACATGCTGCAACGGGGCCGCGCGCGCGAGGTAGGCGTCGCGGTCCACGCCCAGTGCCGCCAGCGCCGGCGCCATCGCGGCTGCGAAGGCGGTGGCCTGGGCCAGGTCGAAGATGCGCGGCGTCACGTCGACCGGGATCAGGCCGGCCCCACGCAATGCCGCCTGCGTGGTGTCGGTGTTGAACCAGCGCAGGTGGGTGCGGTCGAACAGCCCCTGTTCGTCATAGTCGAAGGTGCCGCGCAGCAGCCGGTCGGCGAAGCTCCAATGCTCGACGTTGGGCATGCAGACGATGACCACGCCGTCCGGCGCCAGGAACGCGGCCTGCCGGGCCAGCACCTCCCATGGCTGGCTCAGATGCTCCAGCACGTCGCCATAGACGATGCAGTCGATCGGCGCGTCGCCCAGGTCGGCGGCGAACGGCACCGGGTCGCGCTCCAGGTCGGCCTCGTACACCTGCGCCATGCGGCCACGTGCCAGCGCCGCCGCGTGCGGGTCGCGTTCGATGCCGAGCATCCGCGCCGCCGGGTTGCGCCGCAGGTACGCCGCCGCCAGCGCGCCGCTGCCGCAGCCGACATCGAGCACCACGCGCGCGCGCAGCGGAATGCGCTCCAGCAGGTCCGGGTTGGCGCGGTCGGGATACTGGCTCATGCGCGGCGGGCCTTCAGCCCGTGGCCTTGGCGCGCGGCCGGGGCAGGGCACGCCCGATGCCGTGATAGGCGAAGCCGGCGGCGCGCATCGCCTCCGGCTCGTACACGTTGCGCAGGTCGACGACGACGCGGCCGCGCATGGCCTCGGCCAGGCGCTCCGGCGACAGCGCGCGGAACTCGTTCCACTCCGTCACCAGCACCAGCGCGTCCGCACCCTGGGCGGCATCCATGGCGTCGCGGCAGTAGGTGACGGCGCCCGGCAGCAGCGGGCGGGCGGAGGCGATGCCCTCCGGGTCGAACGCGCGCACATGGGCGCCGTCCTCGATCAGCCGGGTGACGATCGGCAGCGACGGCGCGTCGCGCATGTCGTCCGTCTCCGGCTTGAAGGTCAGGCCGAGCACGGCGATGGTCTTGCCGCGCACGCTGCCGCCCATGGCGTGGACGATGCGCATCGCCATGCCGGCCTTGCGGGAGTCGTTGACCGCCACCACCGCCTCGACCAGCCGGCTCGGTGCCCCTGCGTCCTGGGCGATGCGCACCAGCGCCAGCGTGTCCTTGGGGAAGCAGGAGCCGCCGAAGCCCGGCCCTGGATGCAGGAACTTGCGCCCGATGCGGCCATCCAGGCCGATACCGCGCGCCACGTCGTGTACGTCGGCGCCGAGTTTCTCGCACAGGTCGGCCATCTCGTTGATGAACGTCACCTTCATCGCCAGGAAGGCGTTGGCGGCGTATTTCACCAGCTCCGCCGTCTCGATGCTGGTGAACACGATCGGCGCCTCGATCAGGTAGAGCGGGCGGTAGATGCGGGACAGCACGGCGCGGGCGCGCTCGCCCTCGGCGCCGATCACCACCCGGTCGGGGCGCATGAAGTCGCCGATGGCGCTGCCCTCGCGCAGGAACTCGGGGTTGGAGGCGACATCGAACTCCAGCGCCGGGTTCGCGGCGCGGACGATCTCCGCGATGGTGGCGCCGGTGCCGACCGGGACCGTGCTCTTGGTCACGATCACCGCGTAGCCGGTCAGCGCGCGGGCCAACTGCTCGGCGGCGGCATAGACATAGGTGAGGTCGGCATGGCCGTCGCCGCGCCGGGTGGGCGTGCCCACCGCGATGAACACCGCCTCGGCGCCACGCACCGCCGCCGCCACGTCGTTGCCGAAACTCAGCCGTCCGGCGGCGACGTTCTCCGCCACCAGCCGGTCCAGCCCCGGCTCGTAGATCGGCATCCGGCCGGCCTGCAATGCCTCCAGCTTGGCCGTGTCCACCTCGACCACGGCGACATCGACGCCGAACTCGGCGAAGCAGGCGCCGGAGACGAGGCCAACATAGCCGCCCCCGATCATTGCAATGCGCATGACAATCCTTTCTGGCGTTGCCGGCTCGACTCAGTTCACGCGAGCTTGAGTGGGATTGAGCATAAAACCGGCCGCATTGCCATCAAGTATCGTCGCGAATACATCCCCTCATCTCGTCCAGGGCCGCCTGTTCCGCCCGCGCGGCGCTGGCGTCCAGGCGCTGCGCCGCCTCGGCCAGCGCCCGCGCCACCGCCGCCTCCGCCACCCGGGTCGCGGACAGGCAGGCGCGGGCGACCGCGACGGCGGCGCTGGCGGCATGCAGCGCATCGGACGCCCGCGCCGCCTGCCACCGCCCGCGCGGCAGCCAGGCAGCGAACGCCTCCACCGCCGCGTCGTCGGCGGTCAGCGCGCTGGCGGCATCGGCCTCCGCCATGATGGCGGCCTGCGCCGCGTCGAGGGCGGCGGCGGCCTGTGTCTCCTGCGCCACGCGCTGCGTGAAATCGGCGCGCGCCGCCTCCAACGCGGTTTGGCGCAGCCGCAACGCGGTCCGCAAGGCCCGGACGTTCATGGCGCCGCCTCCGTCAGCACGGCCGCGAGGCCGGCGAAGCTTTCGTCCAGTGTCATGCGCCGGTCGCGTCCCTGCGCCAGCAAAGCCTCCAGCCGAGGCGCCAGACGCAGCGCCTCGTCCGCCTGCGCGTCGGCGCCGGATTTGTAGGCGCCCAGGCGCACCAGGTCGGCGATGTCGGCGTGGCGCGCCAGGATATCGCGCGCGCGGCGGGCCAGCGCCGCCTCGTCCGGCGACAGGCAGCCCGGCACGGTGCGCGAAAGGCTGCGCAGCACGTCCACCGCCGGGTAGCGGCCAGCCTCGCCGATGCGGCGGTCGAGCACCACATGGCCGTCGAGGATGCCGCGCACCGCGTCGGCGACCGGCTCGTTGTGGTCGTCGCCCTCGACCAGCACGGTGAACACGGCGGTGATCTGGCCCGCCGGGCGGCCCGCGACCTCCGGCCCCGGACCCGCGCGTTCCAGCAGGCGCGGCAGTTCGGCGAACACGCTGGGCGGGTAGCCGCGCGTGGCCGGCGGCTCGCCCGCCGACAGGCCGATCTCGCGCAGCGCCAGGCAGAACCGGGTCACGCTGTCGAACAGCAGCAGCACATGCAGGCCCTGGTCGCGGAAATGCTCGGCCACGGTCATGGCGGCGTAGGCGGCCTCGCGCCGCAGCAACGCCGAGGCGTCGGAGGTCGCCACCACCGTGACCGCGCGCGCCGCGCCGGCCTCGCCCAGGTCGTCCTCCAGGAACTCGCGCACCTCGCGCCCGCGCTCGCCGACCAGCGCCAGCACGGCGACGTCGCAGCCGGTGTGGCGGGCCAGCATCGCCAGCAGCGTCGACTTGCCGATGCCGGAGCCTGCGAACAGGCCGAGGCGCTGGCCGGCGCGGCAGGTGGCGAACAGGTTGAGCGCGGCCACGCCCAGGTCCACGCGCGGACCCAGTCGGGCGCGGCTGGCGGCCTCCGGCGGGGGCGCGCGCACCGGGCGGCGGGCGGGTCCGGGCGGCAGCGGGCCGCGACCGTCCAAGGCGCGGCCGAGCGGGTCGATGACGCGCCCGATCCAGTCGTCGCCGACCGCGAGGCTGGCGCCGCGATGGCCGGGATGGGTGGTGGCGCGGCTGCCCGGCCCCAGGCCATCGGTGGCGCCGTGCATCATCGCCTGCGCCCGTCCGGCGCGGAAGCCGACGATCTCGGCACTTGCCGCATTGCCGGCGCGGGTTTGCAGCGCCACCCGGTCGCCGACCGCGAGGTGGCGCGAGAGGCCGGCGATGTCGACCATCAGCCCGGTCACGCTGACCACCTGGCCGGTGAGCGCATAGGCGGCGATGCCGCCCAGTTGCGACTGCGCCTGCCGGCAGCGGGCGGGAAAGCCGGGAGCGTGCATTATCGATCCGTTTCATATTTGGGACGGAAATGGTCAGATTCATTCATCTTTCGTTAGAATTGCACGTATGAGATGAATTAAGAGTGTGCAACCTTCGCCAAATGCGATAACACTCAACCCAAGGTAGTAGAAAGGGCATAAAATGCGCGTTCTCCTGGTTGAAGACGATGCCATTGCGGCGCGGGGCCTGTCGCTCATCCTCAAGGCGGATGGCGCGGTGATCGACGTGGCCGACACCGGCGAGGAGGCGCTGGAGCTGGTGCGCCACTACGAGTACGACATCGTGGTGCTCGACCTGATGCTGCCGGACATGGAGGGCTACGACGTGGTGCGCCGCATCCGCGCCGCCCGCATCGACGTGCCGGTGCTGATCCTGTCCGGGCTGTCGCGCCCGCAGGCGAAGGTGAAGGGGTTCGGCATGGGCGCCGACGACTTCATCACCAAGCCATACGACAAGGCCGAGTTGCTGGCCCGGATGCAGGCGATCATCCGCCGCAGCAAGGGCTTCAGCCAGTCGACCCTGCGCATCGGCCCGTTGGTGCTGAACCTCGACAGCCGCGAAGTGACCGCCGACGGCGCGCCGGTGCACCTGACCGGCAAGGAATACGCGATCCTCGAACTGCTGGTGCTGCGCAAGGGCATGGTGCTGACCAAGGAGGCGTTCCTCAACCATCTCTATGGCGGCATGGACGAGCCGGAGATGAAAATCATCGACGTGTTCATCTGCAAGCTGCGCAAGAAGCTGGCGCAGGCCGGCGCCGGCAACCTGATCGGCACCGTGTGGGGACGCGGCTACCTGATCCGCGAGCAGCAGCCCGACGCCGCCTCGTTGCCCAAGGTGGCGGCCATGCCGGTCGCGGCGGCGGCGTCCCTGTACGAGCCGGCCGGCTACGAGGCGTCGCTGGCGCTGAGTGCCGCCTGAGCCACCGCGTCCGGCGGCGGCCTGCGCGTGCCGGGCGGGATGGTGAGTGCGGCGCATAGTGCGGCGGCGGCGGCGAGGCCGGCGCAGACCAGGCCGATGGCGGCGAAGCTGTCCTGGAACGCCGCCCTCACCGCTGTCGCCACCATGGCGGCATCCGCTGGCGAGATGCCGGGCGGCAGGGTGATCTCGGCATAGCCCGCCGGTGACTGCGCCACCGCCAGCCGCAACGACGCGGCGACGCCCTGGCTGTCCAGCCGTTGCGCGAGCAGGTGGCTTTGCAGCGGCAGGGCGGCGCTGCCCAGGATCGCCACCGCCAGCAACCCGGCCACCCGCGCCACCGCGTTGTTGATGCCCGACGCGGTGCCGGACAGCCGGTCGGCCACGGCATCCAGCATGGCGGTGGTCAGCGGCGGAATGGTGATCGCCATGCCGATGCCGAGCACGACCATCGCCGGCAGCACGCCGGCCACATAGGCGATGCCGGGCGAGACGCCGAAGCCGAGCCACGCGAAGCCAACCCCGGCGATGGCGGGGCCGGCCACCAGCGGCAGCCGGGGGCCGGTGCGCCGTGCCAGGGCGCCGGTGAAGCGCGACAGGCCGGCGAGCAGCAAGGTCAGCGGCAGGAACGCGGCGCCCGCCTCGGCGCTGGAGAACCCGCGCAGCCGGATCAGCGCGAACGGCAGGAAGAACAATGTGCCCGACAGCCCGCCATACAGCAGCAGGGTGGCGATGTTGACGCCGCTGAAGACCGGCGAGCGGAACAGCCCGAGCGGCACCATCGGCGCGCGCGCGTGCGCCTCGTGCGCCACGAACGCGGCCAGCAACGCCAGTCCGAGCAGGATCAGCGCGAACGCGGCCATGCCGGGCCGCGCGATGGCGATGGCGCCCCAGGTCAGCGCGGCCAGGCCCGAGGTGACCAGCGCCGCCCCGCGCCAATCGAGCGGCGCCGCCTGTGGGTTGCGGCTCTCCGGGACATGCCGCCAGGTCAGCCACAGGGTCGCCGCCGCCAGCGGCAGGTTGATGAGGAAGATCGCCCGCCACGACGCCGCCTGCACCAGCCAGCCGCCCAGCGCCGGGCCGATCACGGTGGTCAGCGCCGCCGCCGCCGCCCAGGTGCCGACCGCGGGCCCGCGCGCCGGGCCGGGGAAGGACGCGGCGATCAGCGCCAGGCTCTGCGGCACCATCAGCGCCCCGCCCACGCCCTGCACGGCGCGCGCCAGTATCAGGGTCGGCGCGTCCGGCGCCGCCCCGCACGCCAACGAGGCGAGCGCGAACAGCACGATGCCGGCCATGAACACGCGCCGGCGTCCGAAGCGGTCGCCGGCGGCCCCACCCAGCAGGATCAGCGCGCCCAGCATCAGCGTGTAGCCGTTCACCACCCACTGCATCGCGCTTGCGTCGGCGTGCAATGCCTGTTGCAGGCTCGGCAGCGCCACGGCCACCACCGAGCCGTCGATGAACGCCATGCCGGAGCCGAGGATGGTGGCCGCCAACACCCATCGGCCGGCCGTACGGCTCTCGCTCGGACGGCTCTCGCTCGGACTGGCCTTGCTCGGATGGGCCTCGCTCAAGCGGTGAACTGCTCGGTGACGATGCGCTCCGACAGGCCCTGGTCGGGGTCGAACAGGATGCAGGCCTCGATGGTGCGGTCCTCGCTGACCGCCACCGAGATCACGTCGCGCACCTCGGTGAAGTCGGCGACGGCGGCGACCGGGCGCTTCTCCGGCTCCAGCACCTCGAACAGCACGTCGGAGCCGGTCGGCAGCAGCGCGCCGCGCCAGCGCCGGGGCCGGAACGCGCTGATCGGCGTCAGCGGCAGCAGGTTGGCCGACAGCGGCACGATCGGGCCGTGCGCCGAGAGGTTGTAGGCGGTGGAGCCGGCCGGGGTGCTCAGCAGCACGCCGTCGCAACTGAGTTCCTCCAGGCGCACCCGGCCGTCGACGCTGATGCGGATCTTGGCGGTCTGGCGCAGTTGGCGCAGCAACGAGACCTCGTTCAGCGCCACCGCCTCCTCGACCAGCCCGGTGCGGGTGACGGCGTGCATGCGCAGCGGGAACAGCCCGACCGACTGCGCCCGCGACAGCCGCGCCGGCAGGTCGTCCTCGTCGAAGGCATTCATCAGGAAGCCGACCGAGCCGCAGTTCATGCCATACACCGGCGACGCGCGGCCCAGGATATGGTGCAGCGTCTCCAGCATGAAGCCGTCGCCGCCCAGTGCCACCACCACCTCGGCCTCGTTGATCGGCACGTTGCCGAACCGCGTGGTCAGCCGCGCCAGGCTCTCGGCCGCCAGCGGCGCGGAGGACGCCACGAAGGCGATCCGCTGGTATTTCTCCCGCGCGCCCGATGCGTCACTCAAGCGGGGACGCTCGCCCGATCACCCGATGCTCGGCCACCGGCATGTCGCGGCGCACGCGCTCCACCTGGGCCGCGTCGATGCGGGCACTGGCCCAGCCCGGCCCGTCGGAGGCGCAGGCGACCACCTGGCCCCACGGGTCGCAGATCAGCGAGTGGCCGAAGGTCTGGCGCGTGGCGCCGCTCGCGTCCGTGTGCGCGCCGTGCGTCGCGGGGGCCGCGAACCAGCATTGCGTCTCGATGGCGCGGGCGCGGATCAGCGTCTCCCAATGGTCCTTGCCGGTCAGCAGGGTGAACGCCGCCGGCAGCATGAC
>JAYTQW010000281.1:0-3155 GCA_043746535.1 Rhodospirillales bacterium | reverse complement strand
GTCGGCCACTCCGCCTATGTCCGCACCGACGCGGCGCACCACCGCCTGACGCTGTACGAGAGCAAGCACAGCGGCCTGATGGAGGTGCAGTTCGCGGTCGAGGGCATCGATCAGTTGATGCAGGACAGCTACTGGCTACAGGCCGCGCAGGTGCCGGTGGCGCACGGCCCTGGGCGGCGTCCGGCCTCGCAGGAAAACTTCATCAGCATGCGCGGCCCGGATGGAATGTTGTTCGGCCTCGTCACCAAGGGCGACGACGTGACCGGGAGCGACCACCTGCCCCGCCAGTTCCGCCACACCGCGCAGTCGTTCTGCGCGTGGGGGAGCCGAAGCGAGGTGCCGGAATGGATGGCGGGCGATTGAAGGAAGATTCTCGACAGAGTACTATTTTGTCGACAAATGCTTGACTGCTACGCCGAAACTGCCACACTGCCAGGGCCAAAGGGAGCGCCATAAAGTGAGCTATCGGCTCGGGATGATCGAACTCGCCGGGCAGGCCACCCCGCTGGTCGACGTGAACGGCGGCGCATACCGGCTCGCCGACCTGGTTCAGGATGCACCCCGCTCGATCCAGGCCATGCTGCCCGATTGGCAGCACTGGCATGCGGCAATCAGCCGCGCCACCGCCGAGACGCCCGCCGTCGCCGCGACCGACCTCGCCCTGGCCCATTGGCTGCCGCCGATCGGCAACCCGCCGAAGCTGATCTGCATCGGCGTCAACTACCGCGACCACATCGCCGAGATGGGCGTGCCCAGGCTGCCGCAGTTCCCGTACGCGTTCATGCGCCCGGCCACTTGCCTGGCCGCCCACGAGCAACCGGTGGCGGTGCCCGATGGCGCGCGCATGATCGATTGGGAGGCGGAGCTTGGCGTGGTGATCGGCAGCCGCGTCCACCACGTCAGCGGCGACGCGGCCCTTGCGGCGGTCGGGTTCTACACCGTCGTCAACGACCTCTCGGCGCGCGACTGGATCGAGAGCGCGCCGTTCGTCGGCATCGACTGGGTGATGCAGAAGGCGTGGGACGGGTTCCAGCCGACCGGCCCATGGCTCACCCCGGCCGCCTTCGTGCCTGACCCGCAGGCGCTGCCCATGCGGCTGACCGTGAACGGTGTCGCGAAGCAGGAGTCCAACACCGGCCAGATGGTGTTCGGCGTGCGCGAGATCATCGAGCACCTGTCCCGCATCATGACGCTGGAGCCGGGCGACCTGATTGCCACCGGGACACCAGCCGGCGTGGGTTATGGCCGCAAGCCGCGCGAGTTCCTGAAGGCCGGCGACACGGTCGAGGTGACCGTGGGGCCGCTTGGCATGCTGCGCAACCGCATGAGCTGACGCCACCACGACGAGGGAGAGGCCAAGACATGATCAGGGTCCGGAAAATCGGCCATGCGACGTTCGAGACGCCCGATATGGAGCGGCTCGTAACCTACTACACGCAGGTGCTCGGCCTCACGCTGGTGGAGCGCGACGCCGACGCCGCCTACCTGGCCAGCACGCTCGACCATCACTCGGTGGTGCTGCGCCACGGAGCGGTCGCCCGTTGCGCGCGCCTGTCGTTCCAACTGGCGCCGGACGCGGACCTCGACGCGTTCAAGCGGCAACTCAACGAGCATGGCATCGCCGCCGAACGGCGTGGCGACCCGCAGCCCTCGATCGCCGATCTGGTCGCGTTCCGCGATCCGAAAGGCACCGACATCGAGGTGTTCGCCGAACGCCAGTTCGCGCCGCAATGGTTCCAGCCTGCCGGCATCGTTCCGGTCAAGCTCGGGCACGTCGCGTTCAACGTGACCGATATCGGCAAGGTGGTCGATTTCTACGTGCGGGTGCTCGGCTTCCGCGAGTCTGACTGGATGGGCGACTTCTTCGCTTTCCTGCGCTGCGGCCCCGACCACCACACCCTGAACTTCGTCAAGGGCAAGGTCGACAAGATGCACCACATTGCCTTCGAGTTGCGCGACTGGGCGCATGTCGAGACCGCGTGCGACCTGCTGGCGCGCCAGGAGGTTCCGCTAATCTGGGGCCCAGGGCGGCACGGCATCGGCCACAACATCTACACCTACCACCACGACAGCGACCGGCAGATCGTCGAGCTGTTCACCGAACTCGACCGCATCAACGACGAGGATCTCGGCTACTACGAACCGCGCCCCTGGCACGCCGACCGGCCACAGCGGCCGAAGGTCTGGGAGCCCAACCCGAAGGCCGCCAATCTCTGGGGCGTGCCGCCGCCGCCAGGGTTCCTCGACTAGCAGCCTTTCGGAGGGAGAGCGGCCATGGCCGACAACAGGTTTCCGCACATGTCCTCGCCGCTGCGGATCGGCACCGCCACCATGCGCAACCGCGTGCTGATGGCGCCCATGTCGGTGGGCTACGCGGCGGCCGATGGCCAAGCGACGCGGGCGATGGCGGAGCATTACGGTCGCCGCGCCCAGGGCGGCATCGGCATGGTGATTACCGAGAACGTGGCGATCAGCGCCGAGGGCAGGCAGATGCCGCTGCAACCGATGCTGGCGGAGCCGGCCGCCGTCGCCGGGTTTGCCGAGGTCGCGAGCGAGATCCACCGTCATGGCGCGTTGGCGATCATGCAGATCGTGCATGCGGGCCGTTACGCCGGCCCCTGGGACGTGTACGAACAGGCCCCGCGTCTGGCGCCGTCGGCGATCGCCTTCCCGCTGCTGCCCGGCCGTATCGTCATGCCGGCCGAAATCACCCCGGCACAGATCGCCGCCGCCATCGCCGCCTTCGCCAACACCGCATCGCTCGCGCAGCAGGCCGGCTTCGACGGCGTGGAGTTGCACGCGGCGCAGGGCTTCCTGATTTCGAGCTTCCTGTCGCCGCGCATGAACCAGCGCCGCGATGCCTATGGCGGCGACTTCGCCGGCCGCACCCGCTTCCTGCGCGACGTGACCGCCGCCGTGCGCGCGGCCGTGCGGCCCGAGTTCATCGTCGGACTGCATCTGATGAGCGACGAGCTGGCCCCCGGCGGGTGGCGGCTTGGCGAGGCGGTCCGGCTGGTGGCCGAACTTGGCGATGGGGGGCTGGACTTCATCATGCCGATCGTCTGCACGTTCGAGACCATGCGCATGGCCGAGAACAACGGCATCATGGGACGGCCCATGTTCCAGCATACGCAGGCGCGGGCGATCAAGGCGGC
>JAYTQW010000280.1:0-18577 GCA_043746535.1 Rhodospirillales bacterium | reverse complement strand
GCATTCCGGGAAGCGCGCCGCAGCCGCACGGTGGTGAAGCTGCTGCGTGAGGCGTACCGGCTGGGCGACCTCGCCCGCAGCACGCCGGACCTCGCCGGCCCGATGCTCGAACTGCTGGTGGACAACACGCTCTGCGACCGCGCCCTGCTGCTGCGCGAAGAGCCGATCGGCAGCTCCACCTTCCTGGTGGCGCAGGCCATCGGCATGTCCAATGTCGCGCTGAGCACACCGTTCTCGATCGCGGCGCCGCCCAGTTTCCTGTACACCACCGGCCAGGCCAACCCGCACCAGAGTTCCCGCGACGTGATCGCGGCGGTCGGCGTGCCGTTCGTGCTGTGGTCGTACGATCGCGGGAGCGGTCATGCCCTGGCGATGGGCAACCGCTCCGAAAGCAACGTCAACCGTCCGTTCGAGCCGGGCGACCAGGAACTGATCGAGGCGGCGCTGTCGGTCTATCTGGACGTGCTCTACCGCAAGCAGGCGGAGGCGCAGTTGCGTCAGGCCAAGCAGGCCGCGGAGGCCGCGAGCCGGTCGCGCGCGACCGGCCTCATGGCCCTGGCCGGCGAGGTGCGCGAGCCGCTGGACGCCATCATCGACCTCGCTGAGACGCTGCGCGCGCGCAGCCATCACGTCGATCGGCATGACTCGGCGGATGGCGTCGTCCCGGCGCTGGCCGAACTGCCGGGCAGGGACATCGTTGGCATAAACACTGTTGGCATAAATACCGGGCATATGGCGGCGCGCGACCCGGCCGATGAGATCGTCAAGCTGTCGAAATACCTGATGCTGCTGGTCGAGGGCGCCGCCGAGCAGCCGGACGCGGTCAGGCATCCGGTCTTGCTCGATGTCGAGTGGGTGCCGGTCGACGACGTGGTTCGCACTGCGCTCGGGTCGGCCTACAGCACCAGCGTCAAGCTCGGCATCGAGATCGAGTCGAGCCTGCCGCGCCGGCGCACCGCCGTGCTGGCCGACCGGATGCGCATCCAGCATGTCATCCAGCATCTGCTGGCCAGCGTCATGCGCGGCACCTCGACCGGTGGCGCGGTGCGCCTCGCAACCTCCCGGCGCAGCGATGGCGGCCTGGAGATGCTGATCGGCTCACGCGGCGCCGGGCCACGCACCGTCGCCTACCCGCCCATACATGACCAGAACAACGCCGCCGACCCGCAGGACGGCCCCAACCTATCGTTCGCGCGCGCCATCGTCGAGGCGCATGGCGGCAGCCTGGTGCTGGAAGCCAGCCCATTCGGCGGCTTGATGGCGCGCCTGTTGCTGCCGTCCGACAACACCCGCGATTTCGAATTGGCCGACGCCGTCACTTGACGGCTGAGGTCAGCGCGGCTGCTGCTGCTGCGGCTGGCCGTTCGGCGCCGCCTGACGGTGCGAGAAGCAGCCGAGTTCATAGCAACCCAGCAACGCCGCCGCGCCGACGCCGATCGCGACCTTGCTGCCGGTGGAGAGGCCGCCCGAGCGGGCCTGCCCGCCAGATGTGGCGAATGTCACCGGCACGCGCTGCGCCTGGCCCGGCCCGCCATTGGCCGGGATCACGTCGAACGCGGCCTGCGCACCCGGCGTCATGGAGCCGATATAGGCGGCAAAGGCGGCAATGCTGGGGAATACCCTGCCATCCACCGCGATGATCTGGTCGCCGACCCGCAACCCGGCCCGCGCGCCGGGCGAGGCGGACCGCACTTGGCGGATACGCATGATCTCGAAAGTCATCCCGCCATCGGTGATGTCCTGCGCCCGCGCCACATCCAGTCCGAGCGCCGTATGGTTGCGCGGCAGCGCCGATGCTTCCTCGGCGGTCAGCAGCCTGTAACCCATAGCATTGTCCGCCCGTGCCGCCGGAATCGAGACTGGCATCAGGAACAGTGACGCCGCCACCAGCATGACGGGAAGTTTGGCTGCCATGGGACGCCTCGCGAGATTGCTGAACCGGGCTGCGGGCCGGACGGCGGCGGCCACGGGCCACCGCCGTCCGGGTCGGCGAAGGCTACTTGGAGGCCGAGGTGCTCTTGGCATGCGCCTTGGTCGAAGCCTCATGCGCCTTGGTGGTATGGCCGTGCGCCTCGGTCGAATGCTTCGTGGCGGCGGCCTGGTCGCCCTTCTCGTGGTGCTCGGCGGCGGTGCGGTGCGACTTCGCCGCCTTCTCGTGATGCTCGGCCGCTTCGTGGTGACTGGTCTTCGGCATGGTGTCCCTCGCTAGGTTTCACGCCTCTATCGGGCGTGGATTGAAAACGCCGAGGCGAATGAAGGGTTGCCGAAACCGTATCGGTGAACAATTCCGCCGGCCTCGCGTGGTCCGCGTAACGGCGGCGAGGCGAGCCAGATGGCCGAGGACAGCAAGCTTTCGACCTACCGCGCCAAACGCGACTTCCAGCGGACGCGCGAGCCGAGTGGCGATGCGGCGGTCGCAACCGCGCAACGCCGCCGCTTCGTCATTCAGAAGCACGCCGTCACCCGCCTGCACTACGACCTGCGGCTGGAGCTGGACGGTGTGTTCAAGTCCTGGGCGGTCACGCGCGGCCCGTCGCTGGACCCGCACGACAGGCGCCTCGCGGTCGAGGTCGAGGACCATCCGCTCGACTACGGCGATTTCGAGGGCGTCATTGCGAAAGGCGAGTATGGCGGCAGTACCGTACAGTTGTGGGATCGCGGTACCTGGGAGCCGGAGGGCGGGCAGACGCCGGAGGCGGCACTGGCCAGCGGCGACTTTAAGTTCACCCTGGACGGCGACCGGCTGCATGGCTCCTGGGTGCTGGTGCGCATCAAGCGTGACCGTTCGGCAGGCAAGCGCACCAACTGGCTGTTGATAAAGCACCGCGACGAGTATGCGCATGAGGGCGACGCCGACGCGGTGCTGGCGGAGGACCGCTCTGTGGCGTCTGGCCGGCCGATGGCGGCGATTGCCGCCGGCACCGGGCCCAATCCGACACCGTTCATGGTGGTGAAGGCGCCGCCAGCGGAGGCGGCCTCGGCGCGCAAGACTGTCTCCAGGCGGGCAAAGGTGCCCCCGCGCCGCAGCGCCGCCCCCGCCGCGACGATGCCGGACTTCGTGCCGCCGCAGCTTTGCCAGGTGGTCGAGCGACCGCCATCCGGCGCGGATTGGGTGCATGAGATCAAGTTCGACGGCTACCGCGTGCAGCTTCGCGTGGCCGCCGGCCAGGTGGCGCTGCGCACGCGTAAGGGACTCGACTGGGCGGGCAGGTTCCCGGCCATCGCCGATGCGGCGCGCGGATTGCCCGACGCGCTGATCGATGGCGAGATCGTGGCGCTCGACGAGCACGGCGCCCCGGATTTCGCGGCGTTGCAGGCCGCGTTGTCGGAACAGGCCACGGACGGGCTGGTCTTCTTCGCGTTCGACTTGCTGTTCGATGGCGCCGGCGACCTTCGCGCGCAGAGGCTGTCGGAGCGCAAGCGGCGGCTGCGGCAACTGCTCCAGGATGCGCCGGCCAGCACGCGGCTGTGCTTCGCCGAGCATTTCAGCAACGGCGGCGACGCGGTGCTCGCCTCCGCCTGCCGGCTGTCGCTGGAGGGCATCATCTCCAAGCAGCCGGGCGCGCCGTACCAGTCCGGCCGCACCGAAAGCTGGACCAAGTCGAAGTGCCGCGCCGGGCACGAGGTGGTTATCGGCGGCTGGTCGACCACCAACGGACGCTTCCGCTCGCTGCTGGTCGGCCTCCATCGCGGCAACCACTTCGTCTACACCGGCCGGGTCGGCACCGGCTATAACAAGGAAAAGCTGGCGTAATTGCTGCCGCGCCTGCAATCGGTCGTCGCCGCCCGCTCGCCGTTCACCAGCATCGGCGCGCCGCGCGAGGCCGCCGGTATCACCTGGACCCGCCCCGAACTGGTGAGCGAGATCGCGTTCGCCGGCTGGACCACTGACGGCATGGTGCGCCAGGCGGCGTTCAAGGGGCTGCGCGAGGACAAGCCGGCGGACGAGGTGGTGGACGAGGCGGAGGCGACGGCCAAGCTGCCGGCTCCCCCGGTGGTCAGGGGCGGCGGCAAGGCCGTTGTCATGGGCGTGGCGCTGTCCAGGCCCGACAAGCCGCTATGGCCCGATGCCGGCGACGGCCAACCGGTGACCAAGCTCGACCTCGCCCGCTATTTCGAGGGGGTCGGCGGTTGGATGCTGGACCACGTCAGGGGCCGCCCGTGCTCCATCACGCGCGCCCCGGACGGGTTCGCCGGCGAGCAGTTCTTCCAGCGCCACGCCATGCCCGGCACCTCGAACCTGCTCGAACTGGTCACCGTGCCGGGGGAAACGAAACCGTATTTGCAGATCGACCGCATCGAGGGGCTGGTGGCGGTGGCGCAGGTAGCGGGCATCGAACTGCACCCGTGGAACTGCGCGCCGGGGCAGCCGGACACGCCGGGCCGGCTGGTGTTCGACCTTGATCCCGGACCGGATGTGAGTTTCGCCACCGTGGTGGCTGCGGCGCGCGAGGTGCGCGAGCGGCTGGACGCGCTGGGGCTGGTCAGCTTCTGCAAGACCACCGGCGGCAAGGGCCTGCATGTCGTGACGCCGCTGGCCGCGCCGCGCAAGGGTGGTCCGGATTAGCCCGCCGCCAAGGATTTTGCGCATCGGGTCTGCCTGCAACTCGCGCAGGAGTTCCCGCAACGCTACGTGGTCAACATGTCCAAGAAGCTGCGCGACGGACGCATTTTCCTCGACTACCTGCGCAACGACCATACGGCGACGGCGGTGGCGCCGCTGTCGCCCCGCGCGCACGCGGGAGCTACCGTGTCGATGCCGCTGACCTGGGCGCAGGTGAAGTCCAATCTCGACCCAAAGCGGTTCACCGTCCGCACCGTTCCCGGATTGATCGCGCGCGGTCGCGCCTGGGCGGATTATACGGATGGCGCACGCCCGCTGGCGGATGCGATGGCCCGACTGGAGAAGACCCGGCTGGACAAGACCCACCACGCGGCCTGAACCGGGCCCCGAGCCGGCCCGCGTCAGAACCCGACCTGGTCCGCGCCCTTCAGCGCCAGCATCGCCCGCGCGTCGGCGGGCGTTGCGATCGACAGGCCGAGTTCTTCCAGGATGCGCCTGATCTTGCCGACCTGTTCGGCATTCGATGCGGCCAGCTTGCCACCGCCGATATACAGGCTGTCCTCCAGCCCGACGCGGACGTTCCCGCCCAGCATCGCCGCCTGGGTCGCGATCGGCATCTGCTGGCGCCCGGCGCCCAGCACCGACCACACGTAGTCGGCCCCGAACAGCTTGTCGGCGGTGCGCCGCATGAACAGCACGTTGTCCATGTCGGCGCCGATGCCGCCCAGGATGCCGAAGATGGTCTGCACGAAGAACGGCGGCTCGATCAGGCGGCGGTCGATGAAATGCGCCAGGGTGTAGAGGTGGCCCACGTCGTAGCACTCGTGCTCGAACCGGACGCCGTGGCCTTTGCCGAGCAGTTCCAGGATGCGCGCGATGTCGCGGAAGGTGTTGCGGAAAACATGGTCGTCGGTGCCGCGCAGGTAAGGCTCCTCCCACGGCTGCTTCCACGCCGGGTAGCGGTCGGCCAGGGGGAAGATGCCGAAGTTCATCGATCCCATGTTGAGCGAGCACATCTCCGGGCGCATCGCCAGCGGCCCCGCAAGCCGCTCCTCGATGCTCATCGTCAGGCCGCCGCCGGTGGTGATGTTGAGCACCGCGTCGGTGGCCTGCCTGATGCGTGGCAGGAACCGCATGAACACCGCCGGGTCGGGCGTTGGGCGTCCGTCCTGCGGGTCGCGCGCGTGCAAGTGGATGATTGCCGCCCCGGCCTCCGCTGCCGCGATAGCCTGTGCCGCAATCTGGTCCGGAGTCACCGGCAGGGCGTCCGACATGGTCGGAGTGTGAATGGCGCCGGTGATGGCGCAGGTGATAATGACCTTCCGCCCGCCGCTTGCCGGCCTGCCCATCTTGCGCTGCCCCCGCCCTAACTGCCGCGCGACCGCCGCAACCAAATGACGCCGTGCCCACTTCTGTGAGTAATCCAAATCCCACCCGGAGGACACCATGAGCGGGACTGAAGGGCCTGAGAACTCAAGCGCCGAAGAGGCGCGTGCGTTGGCCAACGAGGCAATCGAGGCGGAGGGGGGCGGCGACGCGGCCGAGGCGAAGTTCCTCAAGGACGCCGCCCGCAACCTCGATGCCAGGGCGGCGGATCAGGTGCTCGGCACCGTCGCGAAATAGCGGCTGACGCCGGGCGGCCATCGCGCCGCCCGGCAATGGCTTCAGCTCGACAACATGCCCTGCAAATCCTGCAGCATGGTCAGGTGCATGTTGATCACGGTACGCGCCAGCACCGCGATGTGTTCCAGGTTGCGGTTGGTCGGCATCCCGTCGAGGAACTTCTGCTGGATCAGCAGCAACTCCTGATGGCCGGTCATCTGCCCTTGCACATAGGCCGTGTCGAACGCCTTGCCGGATTGCCCCGTCAGTTGTTGCAGCATCTGCTGGTGCGGGCCGTCCAGCGGCGCCGGCGGCGGGTTCGACATGTCGGTCAGCACCTGGGCGATGCTGGTCTGCTCGGCCGCCTCGAACCCGGCGAACTCCTTCACCTTCGGGTTGCCGGCGCGGGTCAACGCCAACTGGCTGGTCTGCTTGGAGAAGGTGCCCGCCATCAGCGTCATCTTCCTGTATTGCAGGCTGCCCAGCGTCGCCGGCATGCCAGACTTCGGGGTGGCGGTCTGGGCGAGGGCGCCATCGGTCACGCTCAGCAATCCCGTGGACAGCGCCATGCCTGAAAGCATGACGAGAGCATTGCGACGATCCATCTTGAGTCTCCCTTCGAGTGGTAGCGTCGGGGGAACGGCTATGCGCCAGCCGGGTTCGATGGAGTCGCGCGACCATGGCTGAACTCTGCGTCAGCCGACTCGCAACACCTCGATCGAGCCGTCCGGCGCCGCCACGATCGCCTCGGTGGCGATTTGCAGGAACAGCCCGGTCTCGACCACGCCGGCGATGGCGCGCAACGTGCGGTCCAGCGTGAACGGATCGGCGATCGGCGCGAACCCGGCACAGTCCAGGATGAGGTTGCCGCCGTCGGTGACGAACGCTGCGCCGTCTGTCGCCGGGCGCAGCACCGGCCTGCCGCCGGCCTCGGCCAGCCGTCGCGTGGTCGCCGCCAGCCCAAACCGTGTCACCTCGACCGGCAACGGCGCGCGTTCGCCCAGCGTGGTCACCAGCTTGCCACGGTCGGCGACCACGACGAAGCGCCGCGCCAACTGCGCCACGATCTTCTCGCGCAGCAACGCGCCGCCCAGCCCCTTGATCAGCCGCAGCGTGCCACGCTCGATCTCGTCGGCGCCGTCGATGGCGATATCGAGCGGCCCGTCCGGCTCCGCCAACGCGATGCCAAGGCCGCGCGCCAACTCGGCAGTGGCGAGCGAGGTCGGCACCCCGGTGAACCGCAAGCCCTCCTCGGCCATCCGCCGCCCGAGCGCCACCACCATGTAGTGAACGGTGGAGCCGCTGCCGAGGCCGACCGTCATGCCGTCCTCGACCAGCGCCGCCGCCGCCTCCGCTGCCGCCCGCTTGGCTGCGTCCGCCTCGCTCAATGCCGGCTCACTCAATGCTCATGGCCCTGTTCCAGGTGGCCGCCGAAGCCGAGCCGCATGGCCGACAGCATCTTCTCCGCAAAGGTGTGTTCCTGGCGCGAGCGGAAGCGGGTGAACAGGGCAGCGGACAGCACCTCCGCCGGCACCGCCGCCTCGACCGCCGCCTCGATGGTCCAGCGGCCCTCGCCGCTGTCCTCGACGAAGCCGGAGAACTTCGCCAGCTCGCCGTCATCGGCCAGCGCCGAGGCGGTGAGGTCGAGCAGCCACGAGGTCACCACGCTGCCGCGCCGCCACACCTCGGCGACATCGGCCAGCGGCAGGTCGTAGCGTTCGGCCGGCAGCACGGCGGCGCGGGTGCGGCTGCGCAGGATGTCGAACCCCTCGGCATAGGCCTGCATCATGCCGTATTCGATGCCGTTATGGACCATCTTGGTGAAGTGGCCGGAGCCGGCGTTGCCGCAGTACAGGTAGCCCTGCTCGACCCGCGGGTCGCGGCCCTCGCGGTTCGGGGTCTCGGCAATGTCGCCACGGCCGGGCGCCAGCGCCGCGAAGATCGGGTCGTAGTGCTCGAACGCCGAGCGGTCGCCGCCGATCATCATGCAGTAGCCGCGTTCCAGCCCCCAGACGCCGCCGGAGGTGCCGACGTCGAGGTAGCGGATGCCGCTTTCGCCGAGCGTCCCGGCCCGGCGGATGTCGTCGCGGTAGTAGGTGTTGCCGCCGTCGATGATGACATCGTCCTGGCCAAGCAGCCCGGCCAGGGTGGTGATGGTCGCCTCGGTGATCGCGCCGGCCGGCAGCATCGACCAGACCGCCTTGGGCGAGTCGGTCAGCTTTGCCACCAGGTCGGCGACCGAGCTGGCGCTGATGGCGCCCTCGGTCGCCAGGGCGGCGCCCGCCTTCGGGTTGTTGTCATACACCACGCAGGTATGGCCGGCCCGCATCAGCCGGCGGGCGATGTTGCCGCCCATACGGCCCAATCCGACAATGCCGAGTTGCATCCGCAGTCTCCATAGGTTTGTGGGTTGGCCTTGCAGCGCAGCCTAGCACGACAACGCCGGACGCGCTTGCGGTTCCCGGCATTGCCTGTACCGGCGTTGCCTATACCGGTGTTGCCTATAACGGTCGGCTCTGGCAGCACCTGCCGATGCAAGACCTTTCACATTCGGCAGCCGCATCGGCCCTGGCCGCCGCCGTTGTGCCGCCACCCGCCCTGTCCATCATCGTACCGACGCTGAACGAGGCGGCCAACATCGCCGAGCTGGTGCGCCGGCTCGACGTGGCGCTGGCCGGCGTGGCGTGGGAGGTGGTGTTCGTCGACGACGACAGCCGCGACGGCACCGCCGAATTGGTGCGCGGCCTGTCCCGGCACGATCCACGCGTGCGCGGCCTGCACCGTATCGGGCGGCGCGGCCTGGCGAGCGCGTGCATCGAGGGGGCGCTGGCCACCTCCGCGCCGCTGATCGCCGTGATGGACGCCGATTTGCAGCACGACGAGGCTATCCTGCCGCGCCTGATCGCCGCGTTCGACGACGCCGGAACCGATCTCGCGGTCGCCAGCCGCTACGTCGACGGCGGCGGCACCGGCGACTGGGAGGCGGGGCGGGTGCGCATCAGCGGCTTCGCCACGCGGCTGTCGCGGCTGGTGACCAACGCCGCCATCGCCGACCCGATGAGCGGCTTCTTCGTCATCCGCCGGGCCGCGTTCATGGCGGCGGTGCGCTACCTCTCCGGCCAGGGGTTCAAGATCCTGCTCGACCTGCTCGCGTCCTCGCCCCGGAAGCTGCGGCTGGTGGAGGTGCCGTATGTGTTCCGCCCACGCCTGCACGGCGACAGCAAGCTCGATTCGATGGTCGCCTGGGAATACCTGATGCTGATCGCCGACAAGCTGGTCGGGCGCGTGGTGCCGGTCCGCTTCGTGCTGTTCGCGCTGATCGGCGGGCTGGGCGTGGTGGTGAACCTGATCGTGCTGCGCGTCCTGCTCGGCGGCGGGGTGCGGTTCGCCACCGCCGAGGCATTCGGCACGTTCGCGGCCATGATCGGCAACTTCGCGCTGAACAACCAGCTCACCTACCGCGACCGCAGGCTGCGCGGCTGGCGCGCGGTGCGCGGCCTGGCCACCTTCTGCGTCGGTTGCGGCATCGGTGCCGTCGCCAATGTCGGCATCGCCGCCGCCGTGTTCGGCGCCGAGGGCAAATGGTGGCTGGCCGGCCTGGCCGGGGCGCTGCTGGGCGCCGTCTGGAACTACGCCATCGCCAGCACCTTCACCTGGCGCCGGGGATAGGGCGTTCAGCCAGCCGCATCCGGCAACGGCCCGTCGCGTCGCCGCTGGCGCTTCTCCACCTCGGCGTCACTCAGCCGGGCGTCGTAGATGGAGCGCGGCTCGATCGTGCGCGCCACCAGCGTCGCCACCGCCACGATCAGCAGCAGCGGCACGATGAAGGCGCGGGCATGGCCGGTCAGCTCCATCATCAGCACCACGGTCGAGATCGGCCCCTGCGTGGTGGCCGCCAGCACCGCGCCGGCGCCCAGCACGGCGAACAGGCCGGGCGGCACCCCCGGCCACAGATGCGCCCACGGGATGCCCAGCGCGCCGCCGAGCAACGCGCCCAGGGTCAGCGACGGGGTGAACAATCCGCCCGGCGCGCCGCTGCCCATGCACAGCAGCGTCGCCGCCGGCTTCAGCACGAGCAGCGCCAGCAGCAGCCACGGCGCCACCTGGCCGGTGAACGCCAGTTGCGCCACGTCGCGGCCGTTGCCGAGCAGTTGCGGGAAGGCGATCGACACCGCACCCAGCAGCGACAACGCCAGCACCGGGGCCGCGACGCGCCAGGCTCCCCGGGGCCGTCCGCGATCGGCCAGCGCCACTGCCCGGACATAGCCGACCGAGACGAAGCCTGCGGCCACGCCCGCCGGCACCGCCCAGACGGCGCTGGACAGGGAGCCGGCGTAGGCCGGGATCAGGTACGTCGGCGCATTTGGCAGGAACAGCCACGATACCGCCGTGGCCAGCAGCGAGGTGACCAGGGCGGGCAGCACGAAGCGCAGCGCCAGTTCGCCGCGCAGCACCTCCAGCGCGAACAGCGCGCCGCCGAGCGGGACGCCGTAGGCGGCGGCCATCCCGGCGCCCGCCCCGCACGCCACCAGCAGCCGGCGCAGGTCGTCCGACAGCCGCGCGCGGTCCGACAGCACATTGGCGATCACCGCGCCGGTCTGCTTGGGCGCGCCCTCGCGGCCCAGCGAGACGCCCATGCCGACGATCAGCACGGACAGCAACGCGCTGGCGAGCGTCCGCCACGCCGGCAGCCGGCCGGCGTGGAACCAGATCGCGGCGGTGATGTCGATGCTGTTGGCGCTGGACAGCCGGACCAGCAGCAGTTGCCCGGCCCCGGTCAGCAGCCCGGCGCCGAGCAGGATCGCCATATGCCGCCAGGCCGGCGCCCGCGATGCCGCGTCCAGCAGGTCGATGCCGGCGCCGGACCAAAGCGTGTGCTGCACCAGTTCGAGCAGCCCGGTCAGCGCCGCCGCACCCAGTCCGGTGCCGATGCCGGTCAATGCCACCGCAAGCCAGAACCCGGCCGCATCGCGCCTGGCCAGGATCGGCGCGATCATGCGCCGAGCGGCTCGTCAGCCGACCGAGACGCGGACGCGGTGCCAGGCGGTGCTGAGGTAGCCCTTGAAGTTCCAGGTGTCGTCGGGTAGCGCCGGCTGGGTCTGCCCGGCGGAGTCCCAGGCGCGCACCGCCAGCTCGCATTCGCCCTTCGGCAGGTCGAACGTGGCGCTCCAGAAGGTCCAGCTCCACGGCGCATCGGCGTCGTGCTCCAGTGCCGCCTGTTGCCAATGGCGGCCGCCGTCGCACGACACGTCGACCCGCGCCACGCTCCGGCCGCTGACCACGGCGTAGCCGCGCAGGGTCGTGGGTCCGGCGGCGAGGCGGGCGCCGGCTGTCGGCTCGCAGATCGCGGCGTTGAGCGGCATCTCGTCGATGGTGACGCCTCGCTCCCAGTCCACCGTCTCGGCGGTCACGTCCGGCGGCATCAGCTTGTAGTCGCGCGCCTGCATGTGGTTGGCGGACGGGGCATCCTGCACGGTGATGGCGGACAGCCATTTGACGCTGCGCACGCCGGCGAAGCCCGGCACCACGACGCGCAGCGGCGCGCCATGCTCCGGCGTCAGCATCTCGTCGTTCATCGCCCAGGCCAGCAACGTGCCGGACGCCATCGCCTTGCGCATCGGGATGGAGGCGCCGTAGCGGAAGCGGTCCTCGCCCGGCAGGTCTATCTCGTCGCACGCCTCGAATGCCACATGGGCCGCATCCGCCGCCACGCCCGCCGCCACCAGCACGTCGGCGAGCGCCACGCCGGTCCATTCGGCGTTGCCGATCGCGCCTCCGCCCCAGGGATCGCCGGATGTGGGCCGCACCTGTTGCAGGTCGGCTCGGCGGTTGCCGGCGCATTGCAGCGTGGCGGCGACGCGGCGCTCCGGGAACCTCGCCCGCAACTCCTCCAGCGTAAGCTTGGATGCGGCGCTCACCCGGCCGTCGATGCGCAGCTTGTGCGTGGCCGCGTCGAGCGGCGGGATATCGCCATGGCTGCGGACATAGAAATCCCGCTGCGGCGTGATCGGCGTGGCGCGCAGCCGGTCGAGCGGCGGTTCGGCGTTGTAGGGATGCTCGGAGTGGACGATCAGCCCGGCGGACCGCTTTGACATGAACCTGACCCTCGTTGTGGCGCTACGGCGCGACCATCCGGCCCAACGGCCGCCCGCCGAACAGGTGGACGTGGAAATGCGGCACTTCCTGGCCGCCATGCTCGCCCATGTTGGCGAGCAGGCGATAGCCCGCCGCCTCCAGCCCCAGTTCCCGCGCCACCGTGCCGACCGCGCGCATGAACCCGGCGATCTCGGCGTCGCTGGCGCGGGCGGAAAAATCGGCGAACGAGATGTAGGCGCCGCGCGGGATAACCAGCACATGCGTCGGCGCCTGCGGGGCGATGTCGCGGAAGGCGATGGCCCACTCGTCCTCATGGACGCGGGCGCTGGGGATCTCGCCGCGCAGGATGCGGGCGAAGATGTTGTTGTCGTCGTACTCGCCAAGCCCGCTCACCGGCATGACCGCTGCCCCTTCGTCGTTACGGTATTTTCCTGGTGCGACCGGGCACGGGCACGCGGCGCACCCGCGCCCGGCCAGCCTTCTCGACGATGCCGGAGACGCCCTCGCGCCGCGCCAGTTCGGCCCAGACCTGCGCCGGCTCGACCCCGGCGGCGACCCACATCACCAGCAGGTGATACAGCACGTCGGCGCTCTCGCCGACCAGCGCCGACTGGTTGCCGGCGACCGCCTCGATCAGGCACTCGACCGCCTCCTCGCCGAACTTCTGCGCCACCTTCGCCACGCCGCGCGACAGCAGCCGCGCCGAGTGGCTCAGGGCCGGGTCGGTTTCGCGCCGGCTCAACACCACGGCGTGCAGCCGGTCGAGCACCGTCGCGTCGCTGCCGGAAAGCGTCGCGGCTGGCTTGCGGGCGACCGCCTTCTTGGCGACCTTCTTGACAGTGGCCTTCTTCGCCATCAGGCCATCGCCGGCAGCAGGCGGACCGGCAACCCGGCATGGTGCATCGCGTCCTTCACCTGCGCCACCGTCAGGGTTCCGAAATGGAACACGCTGGCGGCCAGCAACCCGGTCGCCCCGGCCCGCGCGCCCTGGACGAAGTGCTCGACCGTGCCGACGCCACCCGATGCCACCACCGGCACCCGCACCGCCGCGCACACGGCGCCCAGCAGATCGAGGTCGAAGCCGGCGCCGGTGCCGTCGCGGTCCATGCTGGTCAGCAGGATTTCGCCAGCGCCGAGGCTTGCCACCTGCCGGCACCAGCCGACCACATCCAGCCCGGTGTCGCGCCGCCCGCCATGGGTGAACACATGCCATTGGCCGGGCGCCACCCGCTTGGCGTCCACCGCCACCACCACGCATTGGCTGCCGAACTTCTGCGCCGCCTCCCGCACCAGTTCCGGCCGCGCCACGGCGGCGGAGTTGATGCTGCATTTGTCCGCGCCGGCCAGCAGCAATGCCCGCATGTCCGCCACCGCGCGGATGCCGCCGCCGACGGTCAGCGGCAGGAACACGCGGGCCGCCGTGCGCGACACCACATCCAGCATGATGTCACGGTCCTCGTGGCTGGCGGTGATGTCCAGGAAGGTCAGTTCATCGGCGCCGGCCGCGTCGTACACCACCGCCTGTTCCACCGGATCGCCGGCATCGCGCAGCGCCACGAAGTTCACGCCCTTGACCACGCGGCCGTCCTTCACATCCAGGCACGGGATGATGCGCAACTTCAGCAACCGCTCCGACCTCCTTGCTTCACGCCGCGAGCAGCGCCAATGCCTGCTCCGGTATGACTCGACCATCATAGAGTGCGCGCCCGACGATCACGCCATCGATCGCGCCGCGCGTCATTCCATTCACGGCTTGCCGAAGCGCCGCCAGGTCATCCGGCCCGCCGACGCCGCCCGAGGCGATCACCGGGGTGGACAGCCGCTCCGCCAACGCCACGGTCGCGGCGAGGTTCAATCCGCCCAGCGTGCCGTCGCGGGCGATGTCGGTGAAGATGATCGCCGCCACGCCGGCATCCTCGAACCGCAACGCCAATTCGGCGGCCGGAAGCTCGGAGGCTTCGGCCCACCCCTCGGTGGCGACGAAGCCGTCGCGGGCGTCGATGCCGACGGCGATGCGGCCCGGATGGGCGCGGCAAGCCTCCAGCACCAGCGCCGGGTTTTTTGCCGCGGCACTGCCCAGGATGACCCGGCGCACGCCCGCCGCCAGCCACCCTTCGATTGCGGCACGGTCGCGGATGCCGCCGCCCAACTGCACCGGCAGCGTGGTCGCGGCCAGGATTGCCGCCACCGCCCCGGTGTTGACCGCATGGCCGGCGAAGGCGCCGTTCAGGTCGACCACATGCAGCCAGGCGAACCCCGCCGCCTGCCATGCCCGCGCCTGCGCGCCCGGATCGTCGGAATAGACCGTGGCCCCCTCCATCTCGCCGCGCCGCAGCCGCACGCAGGCGCCGTCCTTCAGGTCGATGGCCGGATAGAGCGTCAGCATCAGCCGATCCGTCCGCCCGGTTGCAGCGACTTGTAGTAGAAGATGCCGCGCACGGTGCGTCCGCCGACGCGGGCATAGGCCGGGTGGATGCCCCAGCGGATGTAGCCAAGCGACTCGTACAGCGCGATCGCCGCGTCCTGGGTCTCGCGCACGTCCAGGTTCAGCGCATGGTAGCCGAGGGCGCGGGCGCCGTCCTCGACCCGCAGCGTCATCATCCGCGCCAGCCCGTGGCCGCGCGCGTAGGGGGCGACGAAACTGTGCATCAGATGGGCGGCGAACGCCTGTGCCTCGTTGTTGCGCGGCGGGCGCACCAGTTGCGCGGAGCCGACCAGGGTGCCGTCCAGGCGGCTGGCGAACAGCTCCCGCCCCGGCACCAGCAACAGGCCGCGAAAGTAGGATTCCAGCGCCGCGCGGCCGGGTGGGTTCACCCAGCCGAAGCCGCCGCCCTCCATGATCGCCGCCGTGGCCGCCTCGCACAGCGAGCGCAGATCCTCGTCGTCGAACTCCTGCACCCGCTCGATGGCGATGCTGCCAGTGTCGGCTTCGTGCTCCGGCGCGGGCAGGACGGTCACGGCGTCCACCGCAGGAAGTTGGCCAGGATGCGCAACCCGGTCTCCTGGCTCTTCTCGACGTGGAACTGGGTGCCGGCGACATTGCCGCGCGCGACCATGGCGACCACCGGCCCGCCATACTCGGTATGCGCGATGCACTCGTCATGGCGGCCACCGCGCAACGCGTAGCTGTGGACGAAATAGGCATGCTCGCCCGGTTGCAGCCCCTCCAGCAGCGGGTGGCGGCCGGGTGTGAACGCCAGCTCGTTCCAGCCCATCTGCGGCAGCCGCAGCGCCTGCGGCACGTCCAGTTCGGCGATCTCGCCGGCCACCCAGCCGAAGCCCTCGGTGACGACGTGTTCCAGACCGCGTTCGGCCATCAACTGCATGCCGACGCAGATGCCCAGGAAGGGCTTTCCCGCCTCGACGCCGGCCAGCAACGCCTGCCGCAGGCCGGGCACCGCCGCCAGCCCTTGCGCGCAATCGGCGAACGCGCCCTGTCCCGGCAGCACCAGCCGGTCGGCGCGCGCCACCTCGTCGGCGTCGGCGGTGACGCTGACCTCGCAGGCCAGGCCCATGCGCGTCGCCGCCAGCATCAGCGCGCGCGAGGCCGAGGCCAGGTTGCCGCTGCCGTAGTCGATGACGGCGACCCTCATCGGATGGCGATCTCGGTCAGGTCGGGCCGGCGGTCGAGCAGACGGGCGAGGGCGGTGTCGACATCCGGCGCCGCCACCACATGCGCCAGCAGGAAGCCGCGCCGGCCGAGCGACCAGCGGCGGATATCCTGTCCGTACAGGCCCAATATCCACGCCAACGCCAGGGTCGCGGGCAGGCCCAGCGGCTGCGGCAACGCCGCCACCGCTACCGTCACGCAAAAGGTCAGCGCGGCGCCGATCCAGGCCGCGTGCGCCAGCAGCCAGAACGGCCCGAAGATCGCCGCACCCCAGGAGAACCCCTCGCGCACCAGCACCGGCGCGGTCAGCGGACGGGTATGGGCGGTGAACACCTTCATAGCGCCCCCTTGGTGGACGGTACCGCGTCGCCGGCGCGCGGATCATGCTCGCTCGCCTGCCGCAACGCTCGCGCCACCGCCTTGAAGCACGCCTCGGCCATGTGGTGCGCGTTACTGCCGGCGCGGCCGATCACATGCAGGTTGAACAGGCCGTTGGCGGCGAGGGCGCGAAAGAACTCCTCGAACAACTCGGTGTCCATCTCGCCGACCTTGGGTTGGCGGAATGCCATCGTCCAGGCGAAGTAGGCGCGTCCGGACAGGTCGACCGCCGCCTCCGCCAGCGCCTCGTCCATCGGCACCACCGCGTGCCCGAACCGGCGAATGCCGCGCTTCTCGCCCAGCGCCCGCACGAAGGCAGTGCCCAGCACGATGCCGACATCCTCGGTGGTGTGGTGGAAATCGATGTGCAGGTCGCCCTTTGCCCGCACGGCGAGGTCGAACAACCCATGGCGGGCGAACGAGATCAGCATGTGGTCGAGAAAGCCGATCCCGGTCGCGACATCGGCCCGGCCGCTGCCGTCCAGGTCGAGGCTCAGCGAAATCTCGGTCTCGGAGGTGGTGCGGGTGATTGTGGCGGCGCGCGACATGCAAGCAGAAGTAGCGGAGGCGGGGGGCGGGGGCAAACGTCAACAGCGGCCCCGGCGGATATCCGGCGCGGCTTGCCGGACGGCGCGCGCTACCCCAAGTAGCGGCGTCATGCACACCCTCTCGAACATGCCTCACGATCCGGTCGGCTGGCACGGCACCACCATCCTCTGCGTACGGCGCGGCAACACCGTGGCGATGGCCGGCGACGGGCAGGTCACCATGGGTCAGACCGTAGTGAAGGGGAACGCGCGCAAGGTCCGCCGTATCGGCAACGGCCAGGTCATCACCGGCTTCGCCGGCGCCACCGCCGACGCCTTCACCCTGCTGGAGCGGCTGGAGGCGAAGCTCGAACGCTTCCCCGGCCAGTTGGAACGCGCCTGCGTCGAGCTGGCCAAGGACTGGCGCACCGACCGCTACCTGCGCCGGCTGGAGGCGATGATGGCGGTGGCCGACCGCGACCGCAGCTTCACCCTGACCGGCAACGGCGACGTGCTGGAGCCGGAGGACGGCGTGATCGCCATCGGCTCCGGCGGCAACTACGCGCTCGCCGCCGCCCGCGCGCTGATGGAGGTGCCGGACCTCGGCGCCGAGGAGGTGGCGCGGCGGGCCATGCGCATCGCCGCCGACATCTGCGTCTATACCAACCACAGCGTCATCATCGAGACGATTTCCTAGGACATGGCGATGGAAGTTCCGACCTACTCCCCGCGCGAGATCGTCAGCGAACTCGACCGCTACATCGTCGGCCAGAACGACGCCAAGCGCGCCGTCGCCATCGCCATGCGCAACCGCTGGCGGCGGCAGCAACTCCCGGACGGCATCCGCGACGAGGTGGTGCCGAAGAACATCCTGATGATCGGCCCGACCGGCTGCGGCAAGACCGAGATCGCGCGGCGCCTGGCCCGGCTGGCGCAGGCGCCGTTCCTGAAGGTGGAGGCGACCAAGTTCACCGAGGTCGGCTATGTCGGCCGCGACGTGGAGAGCATCGTGCGCGACCTGGTCGAGGTCAGCATCACCATGCTGCGCGAGGTCAGCCGCAAGGACGTGGTGGCGCGCGCCGAGACGGCGGCCGAGGAACGGCTGATTACCGCGCTCACCGGCGAGCACGCCGCCGCCGACACCCGCAACAAGTTCCGCCGGATGCTGCGCAGCGGCGAGCTGGAGGAGCGCGAGATCGACATCTCGCTGGAGGCCGCCGCCGGCAACCCGATCGGCCAAATGGACATGCCCGGGATGCCGCCCGGCCAGGTGATCAATTTGGGCGAGATGATGAAGGGCATGTTCGGCCGTGGCCCGCAGCAGACCCGCAAGCTGACCGTCGCCGCCGCGCGCGCGGCGCTGGAGCGCGAGGAGGCCGACAAGCTGCTCGACAACGAGGCGCTCACCCGCGATGCGGTCAGCCACGCCGAGAACAACGGCATCGTGTTCCTGGACGAGATCGACAAGATCTGCGCCCGCACCGGCGAGGGCGGCTTTCGCGGCGGCGACGTGTCGCGTGAGGGCGTGCAGCGCGACCTGCTGCCGCTGATCGAGGGCACCACGGTCACCACCAAATACGGCCCGGTCAAGACCGACCACATCCTGTTCATCGCCTCGGGCGCGTTCCACCTCGCCAAGCCGTCCGACCTGCTGCCCGAGTTGCAGGGCCGCCTGCCGATCCGCGTCGAGTTGGCCGGCCTGTCGCGCGAGGACCTGCGCCGCATCCTGGTCGAGCCGGAGCACTCGCTGCTGAAGCAGTATGTGGCGCTGCTGGGCACCGAGGGGGTGACGCTGACCTT
>JAYTQW010000279.1:0-3683 GCA_043746535.1 Rhodospirillales bacterium | reverse complement strand
GTAGGAAATACTGAGTGAAATGGGCTACCGTGGCGTTGGCTCTTCCGCGGCGGGTAGTGGTCCGGCCGAGGCGGCAGCGCACACAAACACGTCAGGCGCGGCGGACATGTAGCTGTGCAGTGCAGCAAAAGCAAGCGATATCATGCCGTGTTGGCAAAACACCGCGCAGCCGCCACAAACGCCGGCATGGCGGCGATCACCAGTTGGACCCTGACCGAGCCGCTCGCCGGGCTGCGCGCGCAGGCGCTGGGGTTGGCGGAGGCGGCGGGTCTCGCCCCGGAGCAGCGTGACCTGCGCGTGCGTGGCATTTGGCGGCACGTGCCCGCCGCGTGGTGGCCACGCCCACTGGCAGCGATCGAGACGCTGCCCCCGGCGCTGCCGGAGCTGGTGATCGGTTGCGGCGGCAAGTCGGCTGCGGTGCTGGCGGCGCTGCATGGGCGCACGCGCACGGTGATCGTGCAGCATCCCCGCCTGGACCCACGCCGGTTCGATCTGGTGGTGGCCGCGCGCCACGATCGACTGACCGGGCCGAACGTGCTCGTCACTCGCACCGCCATGCACCGCGCCACGCCCGCCAGGCTGGCGGAGGCGGCGGCAATGTGGGCGCCACGCTTCGCCCACCTGCCGCGTCCACTGGTCGCCGTGCTGGTCGGCGGCGGCAACGGCCGCTTCAGGCTCGACCGCGACGTGGGCACGACATTGGCCGGACAGTTGGCGGGCATGATGCGCGAGGACCGGGTCGGGTTGATGCTCACACCCTCGCGGCGCACCGATGCCGCAGTCCGCCAGATCCTGCACGACGCGCTCACCCCGCTGGGTGGCTGGCTCTACGACACGACATCGGAAAATCCGTATTTCGGCATGTTGGCGTTGGCCGACGCCATCGTGGTGACCGGCGACAGCGTGTCGATGGTGTCCGAGGCGGTGGCGACCAGTGCCCCGGTGCTGCTCGCCCGCCTGCCGGGCCGCAGTGCCCGCATCAGTCGTTTCCTCGACGGCCTGCTGGCGGACGGGCGCATCCGCCCGTTTCACAGCCGGCTGGAGACGTGGGATACCGCACCGCTCGACGACACGGCGGTGGCGGCGCGGGAGATGCAGCGGCGGCTGGGCTTTTGACGGCCGAGCTTTGACGAACAGGCTTTGAGGGAAGACGGCTATGCTGGACATCGAGACTTTCGACGCGCGGCAGGGTGGCAACGTGCTCTACAAGGCGCTGGCGCACCCGCTGGTGGCGGAGGTGGTGGCGCGGCTGTACGCAAGACTGGCGGCGGCTGGCCCGGTGGCGCTGTTCGACCCCGACGACGTGGCGCAGCCGCTGCTGGCGCTGCATCCCGCCGCACCGGCATTCGCAGGCCGCTATGTGCAGGACGTGGCGGCGGTCGGCGTGGAGCGCGCCGGCATACCCGGCCTGCCGGTCACTGAAATCGCCGGCATCGCCACCGTGTTGGTGGCGGCGTTCGATGCCGGGCGGATCGCGGCGCGGCTGGAAGCCATGCTGCCGGGCGTCACCGTGCTGACGCTGGACGAGATCAGGCTGCCAGCCGCCATGCTGACCGCGCCGCGCCGCTATCTCGACCGGCTCAACTTCGCCACCAACCATGCTTTCTTCCGCGACCAGGACGGTCTTTCGACTCGGCTGGTCACCGCCAACTACTGGAGCGGCTATGGTGCCCGCGACGTGCGCCTGTGGCTGCGGCTGTTCGACGCGGCGGGCGCCGTGCTGGCGGAGTGGGAGCAGCCGGTCACCCCGGGAGCCGGCGGTATCGTCATCGACAGCGCCGAGGTGCGCGCCCGCTTCGCCCTGCCAGCGTTCACCGGGCAGTTGTTCATCCACGCCATCGGCGTGGCCGGGCACGACGTGGTGAAATATGCGCTGGACACCTACGGATCCGGGAACGAGGCCAGCCTGTCCGTCACCCACGACGCCAACGCCTGGCCATCCGACCGCTACGCCGGCATCCCGGCCCCGGACGCGGGCGAGCGGGTGGTGGTCTGGGTGCAGAACAGCCACGCCGTGCCGATCCCCGCCGGCGGCATCTCGCTGGACCGCATGGGCGCGGAACAGCCGGCCGCCCTGGCGCATGCGGTCGCGCCATACGCCAGCGTCGCCGTCGATGTCGCCTCGTTGCTGCCGGGCCTGGCCTGGCCGGCGCAGATCGAACTGCGCGCCGGGCGGCATCTGGTGCGCCCGCGCTACGAGGTAACGCGGGGCGGCCGCACCCGCATCGCCCATGCCAATGTCGAGCGCGCCAACCTCGCCCCCGATCCCGGCATCCCACGCCTGCCGCCCATACTGGGACGCGGCTACCTGCTGCCGTTGCCGGTCCTGCCGGGCCGTGAGTTCCGCACGCTGATCCAGCCGACGCCGATGGCGGAGAGCCAGCGCACCCTGCCGCTGCGCCTCGACGTGTTCGCGCCAGATGGCAGCCAGGTGGCGGCGCATTTCCTCGGCTGCCTGCCGCGCGACCACAACGTCGCCGTCGACCTCGACACGATCCTGCCCGAGGACGCGCTGGCCGATGGCGGCCATGCCGAGCTGGCGTACGATTTCCGCGACGGCGGCGAGGCGGATGGCTGGCTGCACGCCCTGGTCCGCGCCGAGCGACGGGAAGGCGGCCACGTCGCCGAGAGCAGCTTCGGCGCGCATATCTACAACACCGCGATGACCTACCGCGACGAGCCGCAATCCTATGGCGGCCCGCCGCCCGGCCTGTCGACGCGGCTGTTCCTGAAACTGGGCCAACGGGATCACGTCAGCTTCGCGCTGCTGATCTACGCCGCCTCCGCCGCCTGGCGCCCGATGTCGGCCACCACGCTGCTGCTGCACGATGCCGAGGGCACCCAGGTCGCCGAGGCGCCGCTCGCCATAGCGTGCTCCGGCTCGGCGATGGTGTTCCCGCATCTGGCGTTCGGGCCGGAGGCGGTGCGCGCGGCGGGCGAGGGCGGTTACGTGATTATTCGCGACTCGACCTGTAGATTGTTCGGCTACCACGGCCAGATGAGTGCCGACCGCTCCGCCTTCAGCCTCGACCACATGTTCGGATTCTGAGAACCATGCGCATTTGCGTCTTCTGCGGCTCCAACCCGGGCCGCCTGCCGGTCTATCGTGAGACGGCCATGGCCCTCGGCACCCTGCTTGCCCGCGAAGGCATCGGCTTGGTTTATGGCGGCGCCCGCGTCGGCCTGATGGGCGCCGTCGCCGACGCGGCGCTGGTAGCCGGCGGCGAGGTGATCGGCGTGATCCCGCGCGCGCTGGAGGCCCGCGAGGTCGCTCACCAAGGCCTCACCCAGTTGCACGTCGTCGCCACCATGCACGCGCGCAAGGCGATGATGGCCGAACTCTCCGATGCCTTCGTGGCCCTGCCGGGCGGGGCGGGTACGCTGGAGGAGATCTTTGAGGTGTGGACCTGGGCGCAACTGGGCGACCACCGCAAGCCGTGCGGGCTGCTCAACGTGGCCGGGTTCTTCGACGGGCTGACCGGCTTCCTCGATCATGCGGCGAGCGAGGGCTTCATGAAGGACGCCCATCGCGGCATGCTGCTGGCCGCGACCACGCCGGAGGCGATGCTGGCGGCGTTCAGCGCGTATCAGCCCCCGCTGGGGATATCGAAATGGCTGGACCTTCCGGCGACGGTGCTGGCAGGCAAGTGAAGTCGCAGGGCTTTGCTCCGTATCCACCATGA
>JAYTQW010000278.1:0-4557 GCA_043746535.1 Rhodospirillales bacterium | reverse complement strand
ATCCTGCCCGGCTCGCGCGCCCACAGGCTGACCGCGCCGCCGGTGCGCAGCGCCTGGATCGCCAGCGCCGTGCCCCAGGCGCCGGCGCCGACCACCGCGACCTCGGTCACGACCCGGCGATCAGCTCGCCTGCGCGGTCGACGACGCCCGCCAGAGATCGATGTTGCCCTCGCCGGCGTGCTGGTCGATCCGGGCCAGCTCGTCCGCCGTGAACGCCACGTTCCGGAGCGCATCGAGCGAGTCGTCGAGCTGGCGCAGGTTGCGCGCGCCGATCAACGCCGAGGTCACCCGTGGGTCGCGGATGGTCCAGGCCAGCGCCATCTGCGCCAGGCTCTGCCCGCGCGTGGCGGCGATGTCGTGCAGCGCCCGTATCCGCGCCAGGTTGTCGGCGCTGAGCAGTTGCTGGTCCAGCGACGATCCCTTGGTGGCGCGGGCACCTTCCGGCACGCCGTGCAGGTACTTGTCGGTCAGCATGCCTTGCGCCAGCGGCGAGAAGGCGATGCAGCCGACTCCGAGTTCGTCCAGCACCGGCAGCAGTTCCGGCTCGATCCAGCGGTTGAGCATCGAGTAGCTCGGCTGATGGATCAGCAGCCGCACGCCCTCGGCGGCCAGGATCGCATGCATCCGGCGGGTCAGCTCCGGCGAGTAGGAGGAGATGCCGACATACAGCGCGCGGCCCGACCGCACCGCCTGCGCCAGCGCCCCGGCGGTCTCCTCCAGCGGCGTGTTCGGGTCGACCCGGTGCGAGTAGAAGATGTCCACATAGTCCAGGCCCATGCGCGCGAGGCTCTGGTCCAGGCTGGCCAGCAGGTATTTGCGCGAACCCCGGTTGCCGTACGGCCCCGGCCACATGTCGTAGCCGGCCTTGGTCGAGATTACCAACTCGTCGCGGTACGGCCGGAAATCGGCGGCCATGATGCGGCCGAAGTTCTCCTCCGCCGAGCCGGGCGGCGGGCCATAGTTGTTGGCCAGGTCGAAATGCGTGACGCCCCGGTCGAACGCGCGGCGCAGCACGGCGCGCCCGGTCTCGAACACGTCGGCGCCGCCGAAATTGTGCCACAGGCCCAGCGAGATCGCCGGCAGGTCGAGCCCGCTGCGCCCGCTGCGGCGGAAGACGGCGTGATCGTAGCGGTCGCCGGCGGCACGGTAGGGATGGTCGGTCATGGGAGCCTCTCGTTGTGAGCCGCGCGATACGGCGGTCTGGCCTACTCGGGCGAAGGATTGCCGGCAATCGCATCCGCGTCGGCGGGCGGGGTCGCCAGTTCGCCGGCCAGCGGCGCCTCCTGGCTGCCCTTGATGGCGTCGAGCACCGCCTGCGGGTCGGCGGCCACCGACATCGCCGCCGCCTCATGGTCGACGCGGTCGCGCATGTTGGGGTGGTCGCGCCGCATCTCCTCCAGCAAAGCGATGATCTTGGCCGATTTCTGCTCGGCCAGGATCGCCAGCTCCAGGGTGAGCTGCGCCCGGTATCCGGCCAACTGCTCCTCGCGGCGCTGTGTCGTCACGATCAGCACCGTGACATACAGCGCCATCAGCGTCAGCGCGCCCTGCAACCAGGAGAATGGCGCCGCGTCCCAGGCCGCCACGCCGAATTCTCCGGCCAGCAGGTTGCCGACGACCCAGGCCACGACCAGCACGGTAAGCAAGACGAGGGAGCGCGGCTGTCCGATCCAGGCGGTCGCCTGTTCCACCAGCAGTTGCAGCGCCCCGGCGTCCCGCCGATGTTCGGCATGCAGCCTGGCGATTGCCTGGATCGTGTCCTCGATATGCGCGGGCAGCACCGCCGCCTCGGTCGTCATCTCGGATTGTTCCGTCATCCATGCTCCCAGCGCCGCTTCAGGCTGCGTACTCTCCTGTGAGAACAGGGATGGCCCGCAAAGTTCCCACATCGCGGCGGCGTCCCCGTGCGGAAGGTGGGCGGGAGGTGACGGAAGCGGCGCCTACTCCTTCGCAGCGGCCTTGGCATCGTGCCGGGCCGTCCTGGCGGCTTCCTCGGCATCGGCCTCGGCCTTGTGCGCCGTCACCTCCTCGGCATGATGGCGATATAGGTTCAGCGCCTGCATGGCGTGCCGGTTGGCCAGCGCCTCGGCCTCGGAGGCGGAGGTGCCAAGCCGCTCGGCCTTCTCGAAGTTGCCCGCCGCGCAATGCCTCGCCGCCTCGGCATGCATCGTCGCCGCCGCCTCGTGCTGGTGCGCCGCATCCTGGTGGTGCTGCGCCGCAGAGGCCTTGATGTCGTCCATGGTTCGTCTCCCTGAATACAAGCCGCAACGTGGCGCTGTTGCCAGCACACCCAACGCAAGCCGAGGCGTCAGGTTAACGAACGTTTGCGGGCGCCCTATAGGATACTGCTGGATTGGCGGACCCGACACGATTCGAACGTGCGACCTTCGCCTTCGGAGGGCGACGCTCTATCCAGCTGAGCTACGGGTCCCGCGCCAGCCTTCTAGCGTGAACGGCTGGCCAGCGGAAGGGGGCTTGCCTGCCAAGGGGGCGGGAGCCGGCCCGACTCGCAACGCTCCCCCGACGCACGACCCGCTTGACGCGCGGGCGCAGACCACTTCTCACTCCATCGTTGTCCCAGGAGCGCCCCGCCATGCCCGCATACCGTTCCCGCACCACCACCCATGGCCGCAACATGGCCGGCGCGCGCGGGCTGTGGCGCGCGACCGGCATGAAGGACGGCGACTTCGGCAAGCCCATCATTGCCGTGGTCAACTCGTTCACCCAGTTCGTGCCCGGCCACGTCCACCTGAAGGACCTCGGCCAGATGGTGGCGCGCGAGATCGAGGCGGCGGGCGGCGTCGCCAAGGAGTTCAACACCATCGCCGTGGACGACGGCATCGCCATGGGCCATGACGGGATGCTGTACAGCCTGCCGTCGCGCGAGATCATCGCCGACAGCGTCGAGTACATGGTCAACGCGCACTGCGCCGACGCCATGGTCTGCATCTCCAACTGCGACAAGATCACGCCGGGGATGCTGATGGCCGCCCTGCGCATCAACATTCCGGTGGTGTTCGTCTCCGGCGGGCCGATGGAGGCCGGCAAGGTCAACCTGTCCGGCATCACCCGCTCCATCGACCTGGTCGACGCCATGGTCGCCGCCGCCGACGAGAGCATGAGCGAGAGCGACCTCGCGGTGATCGAGCGCTCGGCCTGCCCGACCTGCGGCAGTTGCTCGGGCATGTTCACCGCCAACTCGATGAACTGCCTGACCGAGGCGCTGGGCCTCGCCCTGCCCGGCAACGGCACCACGCTGGCGACCCATGCCGACCGCAAGCGCCTGTTCATCGAGGCCGGGCACCTCATCGTCGACCTCGCGCAACGCCATTACGAGCAGGACGACGCCTCGGTGCTGCCGCGCGCCATCGCCACCAAGGCGGCGTTCGAGAACGCGATGACGCTCGACATCGCCATGGGCGGCTCCACCAACACCGTGCTGCACCTGCTGGCGGCGGCGCACGAGGCCGAGGTGGACTTCACCATGGCCGACATCGATCGCCTTTCGCGCCGGGTGCCGGTGGTGTGCAAGGTGGCGCCGGCGGTGGCCGACGTGCATGTGGAGGACGTGCATCGCGCCGGCGGCATCTTCGCCATCCTGGGCGTGCTGGACCGCGCCGGGCTGATCCACGACGACACCGCCACCGTGCACAGCGCGACACTCGGCGAGGCTCTGGACCGCTGGGATGTCACGCGCGGCGCCACCGACAGCGTGCGCGAGTTCTTCCGCGCCGGGCCGGGCGGCGTGCCGACACAGTTGGCCTTCAGCCAGTCGTCGCGCTGGGACGCGCTCGACCTCGACCGCGCGCGCGGCGTCATCCACGACGTGGAGCACGCCTTCTCCAGGGACGGCGGGCTGGCGGTGCTGTACGGCAACCTCGCCGAGGAGGGCTGCATCGTGAAGACCGCCGGGGTGGACGCGGCCTCGCTGCGCTTCCACGGCCCGGCGCGCATCTTCGAAAGCCAGGACTCGGCGGTGGACGCGATCCTGGCCAACCGGATCGTGGCCGGCGACGTGGTGCTGATCCGCTACGAGGGGCCGAAGGGCGGGCCGGGGATGCAGGAGATGCTGTACCCGACCAGCTACCTGAAATCGAAGAAGCTGGGCAAGGTCTGCGCCCTGGTCACCGACGGGCGTTTCTCCGGCGGCTCGTCGGGGCTGTCGATCGGCCACGTCTCGCCGGAAGCGGCCGAGGGCGGCGCCATCGCCCTGGTAGAGGATGGCGACATGATCGAGATCGACATCCCTGCCCGCACCATCCACCTCGCCGTGTCCGACGAGGCGCTGGCGCATCGCCGCGCCGCCGCCGTCGAGCGTGGCTTCGTTCCGGCGGAGCAGCGTGTGCGGAAAGTCTCGACCGCGTTGCGCGCCTACGCCGCGTTCACCACCAGCGCCTCGCGCGGCGCGGTGCGCGACGTGACCCAGGGCGGACGGCGATGACCGCCGTCCAGCCCGCCGGCCGTCTCGGCGCCATCGAGGCGCACGCCATCGACTACGTGCCGGCCGGCGAGCGGCATGGCGACGTACGCGGGCAGGCGCCGTTCTGGTTCACCGGC
>JAYTQW010000277.1:0-1834 GCA_043746535.1 Rhodospirillales bacterium | reverse complement strand
GTCACCACGGCGAGCGTCGCGGAACTGGGCGAGGGCGCGTTCGCGGCCCGGATCGACGCCATCCAGCATCGCGGCGACCATGTCCGCCTGGTGCTGTCGGTGGCCGCCGCAAATGGCCGCCGGGTCGCGGTCATGGCGGCCCGCCCGGCCGCCGTGCCGCCGCTCGGCGCACGGGTGGGCGCCGAGGTCGCCGTGGCGTGGCAGCCGGATCACGCGCGGGCGTACCCGCTGGCGCGGCCCGCGACCGGCCACTTCCCCATGCCGTTGCTGGCGCATGGAACCGGCGGCGCACGGTCGAGGGCGGCGGTTGCCCCTGCGGATGTGGACGGCTACCGTGATGAGGCGCGGGAAGACCTCCGCGCCACCTCACGAACCCAGGACCAGCCGACATGACCCTGCGTTCCGCCATCGTTGCGGGGATTTGCGTCGCCGCGTGGGCCACCTCCGGCAGCCTGCCCGCGCTCGCCGCCGACCTGACCGTGGCCGTGCCGGACAACCGGGTGGGCGCGGTGGTCAATGCCGCCATCGTCCAGGCCTTTGCCAAGGCCAGCGGCCTTGCCGTCGCCGTGGCCACCACCGATGGCACGCTCGCCGCCGCGCGGGCGGCACATGCCGACGCCATGCTGACCGGCACGGCGGCGCTGGCCGACGGCTGCAAGGATGGCGCCTTCGCGAAGCTGGACTGGAAAGCGCTCGGCGGCCGCGACCGCTTCCCGCCATTCGCCGCCAGCGATTGCGGCGAGGGCGCCGCCCTGCACAGCCTGGTGCTGGCGTGGAACCGCGACAAGTTCGCGGCGGTGCCAACCTGGACCGAGTTCTGGGACGTAGCCAAGGTACCCGGCAAACGTGGCCTGCGCCATGGCGCGCGCACCAACCTGGAAATCGCGCTGCTGGCGGACGGGGTGGCGCCAGCCGACGTGTACACGACATTGCGCACCGACGCCGGTGTCGAGCGCGCCTTCCGCAAGCTGGACCAGCTCAAGCCCTACCTCGTGTGGTGGAAGCAGGACGCCGACGCGGCCCACATGCTGGCCAGCGGCGACGTGCTGATGACCAGCGCGCCCGCCGCCGAGATCATCGCCGCCCAACGCAGCGCCGCACCCACGCAGCACCTGGACTTCGCCATCCAGTGGGCCGCCAACCTGACCAGCATCGAGAGCTGGGCAATCCTCGCGAACCCCGCCGGAGCCAACGCCCCCGGCACAGTCGCGGCAGCCCGCCTGCTGGCGTTCGCCGCCGACCCGAAGGAACAGCGCACCCTGCCGCAGTCGGGCGGCATCGGCGGCGCCAGCACCGGCGCCAACGACGGCCTGCCACCCGACCAGTCGAGCCAGTCGCCGAGCGCCCCAGCCAACCTGGCCAAAGCCCTCATCGTTGACGACCAGTTCTGGCGCGACAACGGCGCCAAGCTGGACAAACTCTATGAGGCTTGGCTGGCGAAGTGACGCCAACCCGCTACGGCAATCGTTTGCCGAGAAGGCCAGGGAAGCAGTTCTTTTTTGCAAAAAAGAACCAAAAAACTCTGACTGGTTAGGTGTGCGCGCGTGCCGTTCAGGGGGCGGCGCTGTATGTTCTGATATCGTAACATTGTGGGCGTGCCTAGGCCCGCTCACGCCAGGGCCGCGCCGAAGGCGGGCACGCGGGGTCGGGCGCGACGCCTGGGCGGTGGCCGCGAGGGCGTTGGCGGTTCCGGTGCCGGCGGCGCTGCCGCGCGCGCCTGCGGAGCAGGCGGCGCCGGGGCGGGCGATGGCTTGGGTGGCGGGTCCGGTCGCTGGAACAACGCCGGCGGGAAGCCCGGCCCGGCCTCGATGCCCAGCATCCGGCACAGCGGGCG
>JAYTQW010000276.1:0-6431 GCA_043746535.1 Rhodospirillales bacterium | reverse complement strand
CCGCCTGCTGTTCGACCGGCTGGTGGCGGTCGGCGGTTCGTGACGGGACAGGAACTCATGACGGGGCCGGAACTCATGACTGGGCCGGAACTCATGACGGGGTCAGGCGGCGGGGCCGCGTTGCTGGCGCAGTTGCCGGGCCTGGCCTTCGCCGCCGCCCTGCTGGTGGCGCGGGTCGGCGCCGCCTGCATGTTGCTGCCGCTGCTGGGCGAGGCGGAGGCGCCGGCGACCATCCGCATCGGCATCACGCTGGCGCTGGTGGCGCTGCTGCTGCCGGGCGTGCTGCCGCTGATGCCGGCCGAGCCGCCGGATATCGTCCGCACGCTGGCGATGGTGGCGGCGGAGGTCGGCACCGGGCTGTGGCTCGGCTGGCTGGCGCGGCTGGTGCTGCTGGCGCTGCCGCTGGCGGGCCAGTTCGCGGCGCTGGCGACCGGGTTGTCGAACGTGTTGCAGCCGGACCCGGAGCTGGGCGTGCAGACGGCGGCGAGCGGGCGGCTGTTCTCGGTGGCGGCACCGGTGCTGGTGGCGCTCACCGGCCTGTATGCGTGGCCGATCGAGGCGCTGGCCGGCAGCTATCGCCTGGTACCGCCCGGGCACCTGCTGCCCGCCGCCGACACCGTGCAAAGCGTGGTCGCGGCGGTTGGGGAGTTCTTCGCGCTCGGCCTGCGTCTGGCAGCCCCGTTCCTGGTCGCAGGCCTGGTCTGGCAGGTGACGCTGGCGGCGGTGTCGCGGCTGACCAGCCCGCTCCAGCTCACCCAGGCGCTGGCGCCGGCCCAACTGCTCGGCGGCCTGGCGCTGCTCGGCCTCGCGGCGGCGGCGATGCTGGCGGTGTGGCAGGACCGGGCAGCTATGCTGCTGGCGGCGCTGCCGGGGTTGTAGGTGGCGGGCGAGGCCGAGGACCGGACCGAGGCGGCAACCCCGAAGCGGCTGGCGCGGGCGCGTGAGGAGGGCCAGGCGCCGCTGTCGCGGGAGGTGGCGGTGGCCGCGAGCCTGGCGGCTTCCGCCGGCGTGCTGATGATGGTGGCGCCCCGGGCGATGCGCGATGCGGGGTCGAGCCTGGCCGGGTTCCTGTCGCCGGAGTTCCTGGCGACGCAGGCCGATCCGCTGGTGGCGCTCGGCCTGGCGGCGCGGCTATGGGCCAAGCTGGCGCTGCCGTTCGCGCTGGCGGCGATTGCGGCCGCCGTCATCGCCGTGCTGGGTCAGACCGGCGGCCTGGTCAACCTGGGCGCGCTGCAACCCAAGCTCTCGCGGCTGCGCCCGACCCTGTCGCGGCTGGGCGGCCCGCACGCCTTGCTGGAGACCGGCAAGGCGCTGCTGAAGCTTGCGGTCGCGGCCGCCGTGGCCTGGAGCATTCTTGGCGGCCTGCCGCGCACGCTGCTGGAACAGGCGGCTTTCTGGCAACCCGGCTCGCTGCTGGCGCGGGTGCAGGTGTTGGTAGTGCGCCTGGCGCTGACACTGGCCGGGGCACAGGCGGTGCTGGCGGTGCTGGACGTGCTGCGCGCGCGCATCATGCAGGCGCGCGGCCTGCGCATGAGCCGGCACGAGCTGCGCGAGGAGCACCGCGAGAGCGAGGGCGATCCGGTGGTGAAGCACCGCCTGCGCCGGCTGCGCATGAGCCGGGCGAAGCGGCGGATGATGGCGGCGGTGCCGCGCGCGACCGTGGTGGTGACCAACCCGACCCACTACGCGGTGGCGCTGGTCTATGACCGCGCCAATGGCGGCGCGCCGAGGGTGGTGGCGAAGGGCATGGACGAGCTGGCCGCGCGCATCCGCGAGGTGGCGCGCGAGGCGAGGGTGCCGCTGATCGCCAACCCGCCGCTGGCGCGCGCGCTATGGCGGGTCGAGCTTGACAGCGAGATCCCCAGCGCGCTGTTTCAGGCGGTGGCCGAAATCATTGCGTCCGTGTGGCGTCTGCGCGCCCCCGCCGGTGCTGGCCGCCCATGAAATTGCCGTGGTCGCGCCCGCCCGTCCAGGCGCCGGCTGTGATGCCGATGGTGGCGTTCGCCGCCACCCTGGACGGCCTGCCCGCCATGCTGTTCGACACCGCTGACGCCGGCCTGCTCGCGGTTGGCGGCGACGGGCTGGTGGTGCGCGGCAACGCCACCCTGCAGCAGATGGTCGGGCCGGCGGTCGACCTGTCGCCCGGTGCCCCCGCCGCGCAGGTGTTCGCCACCGCCGAACGCGAGCAGGCCTGGGAGGAGGTGCGGCACGCGCTGCTGGGCCGCCCGCCGCACCCCGCCTTCGCCACCCGCCTGGAGGACGCCGTGCGCGGCACCGATGCGGCGGTCGAGATGCTGTGCGCGACGCTGCGGGATGGCGCGGGGCAGCCGGGCGGCGCGTTGCTGCGCTTCACCGATGTCACCACGCAGCGCCGCCTGGAGGCGCAACTGGCGCATTCGCAGAAGCTACAGGCGGTGGGGCAACTGGCCGGCGGCATCGCGCATGATTTCAACAACCTGCTGACCGCGATCCTGGGCGGGGCCGACGCCATCCTGGAACGCCGGGCATTGGACGACGACAGCCGCGAGGACGCCTTGCAGATACGCGCCGGCGCCGGACGTGGGGCGGCCCTGGTGCGCCAATTGCTGGCGTTCGGGCGGCAGCAGAACCTGCAACCGGAGGTGGTGCGGGTGAACGCCGCCATCGGCGACCTAGCGGCGCTGCTGCGGCGGCTGCTGGGCAGCCAGATACGGCTGGAACTGGCGCTGGAGGCAATCGACCTGCGGGTGCGGGCCGATCCGTCGCAGCTCGATCAGGTGCTGATAAACCTAGCGGTGAACGCACGCGACGCCATGGCGGATGGCGGCACGCTGACGCTGCGCAGCGGCACCATGACGCTGTACCGCCCGCTCACGCGCGGGGTGGAAACCATTCTCCCAGGGCGCTACGTGATGATCGAGGTTCACGACACCGGCACCGGCATCCCCGAGGATGTGCTGCCGCGCATCTTCGACCCGTTCTTCTCGACCAAGCGCGACCGTGGCGGCAGCGGCCTCGGCCTGTCCACGGTGCATGGCATCGTGCGCCAGTCGGATGGCTTCACCGCCGTGGAGAGCCTGCCTGGACAGGGCACGCGGATGCGCGTCTATCTGCCCCGCTGCGACGGCGACGATGCTGTGGCGATCCCGCCGCTCCCGGCCGCACCGTTTCCAGCCGCACCGCTCCCGGCCGCACCGCTTCCGGCCAAGCCCGCCGCCAGCGCGCCGTCGCGGCCGGGCACGGTGCTGCTGGTGGAGGACGAGGCGCTGGTGCGGCGGCTGGCCGAACGGGTGCTGGTCCGTCATGGCTGGACGGTGCTGGCGGCGGACTGCGCGGAGACGGCGCTGGCGGCCCTGGCCGGCCGCGACCCGGCGGCCACGCCGGTGGTGGCCATCATCACCGACATGGTGATGCCCGGTCTGGACGGCGCGGCACTGATCGCGGCGGTGCGCGAGCGGCTGGCGCGGCCGGACCTGCCGGCGATCCTGGTGTCCGGCTACGCCGAAGCCGGGGTAGGGGTGGCGTCGCTGCGCACGGCCAATGTCAGCTTCTTGCAGAAACCGTATGAAATGGTGGAGTTGGCGACCAAGCTGGCGGCGGTGTGCGGGCCGCGCGACACCGTAAAACTACCGTTGGCGCAGTGGTCATGACATTGCAAATAACGAACATATAACGAACGAATTGTTAACGGGCTGTTGCGCTTATGTTCTCGTACGTGACAGACTCCCTAGGTTGGGAGCAGATTGCTCCCCCAATCGGAGCTGAACATGGCAGTCGACAAAAGTAAGGCGCTGGACGCCGCGATGGTGCAGATCGAGCGCGCCTTCGGCAAGGGCTCGATCATGCGGATGGGTGCCCGCGCCGGCGACGAGCAGATCGCGGTGATCTCCAGCGGTTCGCTGGGATTGGACCTGGCGCTCGGCATCGGCGGCCTGCCGCGCGGGCGCATCGTCGAGATCTACGGCCCGGAAAGCTCGGGCAAGACCACGCTCGCCCTGCACGCCATCGCCGAGGCGCAGAAGCTCGGCGGCACCTGCGCGTTCATCGACGCGGAACACGCGCTCGACCCGAGCTATGCCCGCAAGCTGGGCGTGGACATCGACAACCTGCTCATCAGCCAGCCCGATGCCGGCGAGCAGGCGCTGGAGATCGCCGATACGCTGGTGCGCTCCGGCGCGGTCGACGTGCTGGTGATCGACAGCGTGGCCGCCCTGGTGCCGCGCGCCGAGCTGGAGGGCGAGATGGGCGACACCCATGTCGGCCTGCACGCCCGCCTGATGAGCCAGGCGTTGCGCAAGATCACCGGCAGCGTGTCGCGCAGCAACACCATGTTGATCTTCCTGAACCAGATACGCCTCAAGATCGGCGTCATGTTCGGCAATCCGGAGACCACCACCGGCGGCAACGCGCTGAAGTTCTATGCCTCGATCCGCCTGGAAATCCGTCGCATCGGCCAGATCAAGGACCGCGATGTGGTGGTCGGCAACCAGACCCGGGTGAAGGTGGTCAAGAACAAGCTGGCGCCGCCGTTCCGTCAGGTCGAGTTCGACATCATGTATGGCGAAGGCATCAGCAAGCTCGGCGAGCTGATCGACCTGGGTGCGAAGGCCGGCGTGGTGGAGAAGTCGGGCGCCTGGTTCAGCCATGACAGCCAGCGCATCGGCCAGGGCCGCGAGAACGCCAAGCAGTTCTTGCGCGACCACCCGGCCATGGCCGACGGCATTGAGAAGAAGGTGCGCGAGCAGTCGATCGTCGTCGCCGACACGCTGATGATCGCGCCGACCGAGCAGGAGGAGGCGGAGGCGGCGGAGTAATCGCGCCGCGCGGGCGTTGATCGAGGCTTCGCCGCTGCTGCCGCTGGACCCCGCCGACCGCGAGCTGATCGCGGCGGCGCACGCGGTGCTGCGCCGGCACTACCGGCCGCTGTGGCACACCGTGGGCGCGGCGCTGCGGGACCGCTCCGGGCGCATCTGGACCGGCGTGCATCTGGGCGCCACGGTCGGGCGGCTGTCGGTCTGCGCCGAGGCGGTGGCGTTCGGCCGCTGCGTGCTGGAAGGCGACGGCGGCGTGGCGGTCGTGGTCGCGGTGCGGCACCCGAAACCCGACGAGATCGCGCGCGACCTCGCCGTGGTGTCGCCCTGCGGCGCCTGCCGCGAGATGTTCATGGACTTCGACGCGGAGGCGCTGGTGATCGTGCCTGGCGCCGATGGACCGGGCAAGCTGCCCATCCGCAGCCTGTTGCCGCAGCCATACCGGCGCTGACCGGTTGTGGCCCAACGACCGAGGCCCCAGACACGTCCGCGTGACAGGTGCGCGCCACTGCGCTAACCCCATCGCCCAACCCGTCCGCAGGATGCCGCACCACCTATGTCTGCCACTAGCCCCGTCTCCAGCAACGATATCCGCGCCACGTTCCTGAACTACTTCGCCCGCAACGGCCACGCCGTGGTCGAAAGCTCGCCGCTGGTGCCGCGCAACGACCCCACGTTATTGTTCACCAACAGCGGCATGGTGCAGTTCAAGAACGTGTTCACCGGCGCCGAGCGGCGGCCGTACAGCCGCGCCACCACCGCGCAGAAATGCGTGCGCGCCGGCGGCAAGCACAACGACCTCGACAATGTCGGCTACACCGCCCGGCACCACACCTTCTTCGAGATGCTGGGCAATTTCAGTTTCGGCGACTACTTCAAGGACCAGGCGATCACCCATGCCTGGACCCTGCTGACCCGTGATTTCGCGCTGCCGGCGGACAAGCTGCTGGTCACGGTCTATTCCGAGGACGAGGACGCGGCGGCGTTGTGGCGCGGCATCGCCGGCCTGCCGGACAGCCGCATCATCCGCATCCCGACCAGCGACAATTTCTGGCGCATGGGCGACACCGGCCCGTGCGGCCCGTGCTCGGAGATCTTCTACGACCACGGCGACCACATCCAAGGCGGCCCGCCCGGCAGCGCCGACGAGGACGGCGACCGCTTCGTGGAAATCTGGAACCTCGTGTTCATGCAGTACGACGAGGGCCCGCCCGGCACCCGCGTCGACCTGCCGCGCCCTTCGATCGACACCGGCATGGGGCTGGAGCGGTTCGCCGCCATCCTGCAAGGCAAGCACGACAACTACGACACCGACACGCTGCGTGCCCTGATCCTGGCCAGCGCCGAGGCGACCGGGCAAGCGCCGGACGGCCCGTTCCGCACCAGCCACCGCGTCGTCGCCGACCACCTGCGCAGCACCTCGTTCCTGATGGCCGACGGCGTGTTGCCGTCCAACGAGGGCCGCGGCTACGTGCTGCGCCGGATCATGCGCCGCGCCATGCGCCACATCCACATGATGGGCGCGCGGGAGCCTGTGATGTGGCGGCTGGTGCCGGCGCTGATCCGCCAGATGGGTGCCGCCTACCCCGAACTGGCCCGCGCCGAGGCGCTGATCACCGAGACGCTGCGGCTGGAGGAGGC
>JAYTQW010000275.1:0-7144 GCA_043746535.1 Rhodospirillales bacterium | reverse complement strand
GCTCACGATGCGAGCCGAGCATGGCGTTCTCCGCGATCGACAGTTCGGCGACAGAGCCTACTCCGCGCCTGTCGGCGGGAATATAGGCAAGCCCAGCGGCGCGATGCCGCGCTGGACTGAGGTGCGTCACGTCAAGGCCTCGCAGCACTACGCGCCCGGCGTCGATCCGCCGCAGATTCATCGTCGCCTCGGCCAGTTGTGACTGGCCGTTGCCGTCAACGCCAGCGATGCCGACGATCTCGCCGGCGCGGACATGGAAATCGAGGTTCTTGGTGATCTGGCGCTCCGGATGCAGCGGGTGGTACGCCGACCAGTTCGTAACCGCGAAGATGGTGTCGCCGATCTTCGGCGTGTGCTTGGGAAACCGGCTTTCCAGGTCGCGGTCGACCATGGTGCGGATGATGCGGTCCTCTGGCACCGGCCCGAGCGCGCAGTCCAGCGTCTCGATGGCGCGGCCGTCGCGCAGGATGGTGATGTGGTCGGCGACCTTCGATATCTCGTTCAGCTTGTGCGAGATCAGGATCGAGGAGATGCCTTGCGCGCGGAACTCGATCAGCAGGTTGAGCAGCGCCTCGCTGTCGCGCTCGTTCAGGCTGGCGGTCGGCTCGTCCAGGATCAGCAGCCGCACCTCCTTCGACAGCGCCTTGGCGATCTCCACCAGTTGCTGCTTGCCGATGCCGATGTTGGTCACCAGCGTGTCCGGATTCTCGGTCAGGCCGACCTTCGCCAGCAACGCCTGCGCGCGGCGATAGACGCTGGTGCGGTCGATCACGCCATAGCGGCTGGGCGGCTTGGACAGGAAGATGTTCTCGGCGATCGAGAGCAGCGGGATCAGCGCCAGTTCCTGGTGGATGATGATGATGCCGAGCGCCTCGGAATCGTTGATGCTGCGGAACCGCCGTTCCTCGCCGTCATAGACGATCGAGCCTTCGTAGCTGCCCTCGGCGATGACGCCGCTCAGCACCTTCATCAGCGTCGACTTGCCGGCGCCGTTCTCGCCGACCAGGGCGTGGATTTCGCCCGGCGCCACCGAGAAGCTGACATCGGCCAGGGCACGGACGGCGCCGAAGCTTTTGCTGATGCCGCGCATCTCCAGGATCGGCTTGACCGGGCGTGGGACCGGCAACACCGGCAGCTCCTGAATTGCGTCCATCGCCTGGCCTCCCCTCCGCCGGATAGAGGGAGGCCGCGCGCCCGAGCGCGCGGCCTCCCACCCTCATGCCAGTCTAGCCAGTCTAGCCAGTCTAGTGGATCTGCGACTCTTTGTAGTAGCCGCTGTCGATCAGGATCGGCTTCCAGTTGGTCTTGTCCACCACCACCGGGTTCAGTAGGAACGACGGCACGATCTTGACGCCGTTGTTGTAGGTCTTGGTGTCGTTCACCGTCACCGGCTTGCCGGTCTCCATGGAGTCGATCATGTCCGCGGTCACCGTGGCGAGCTGACGGGTGTCTTTGAAGATGCTCGAATACTGCTCGCCGGCCAGGATCGACTTGACCGACTGCACTTCCGAATCCTGGCCGCTGACGAACGGGATCGGGTTGCCGCCGCTGCCATAGCCGACGCCCTTGAGCGACGACAGGATGCCGATGGACAGGCCGTCATAGGGCGACAGCACCGCGTCGACGCGCTTGTTGGTGTAGTAGGCGCTCAGCAGGTTATCCATGCGCGCCTGCGCCGTGGCCGGGTCCCAGCGCAGGGTCGACACCTTGTCCATGCCCATCTGGCCGCTGCCGACCACCAGCTTGCCGCTGGTAAGGTAGGGTTGCAGCACCGACATCGCGCCGTTGTAGAAGAAGAAGGCGTTGTTGTCGTCGGGCGAGCCGCCGAACAGCTCGATGTTGAACGGGCCCTTGCCGTCGGCCAGGCCGAGCGCCTTCACCAGCGAGCCGGCTTGCAGCACGCCGACCTTGAAGTTGTCGAACGTGGTGTAGTAGTCGACGTTGGCGGTGCCCTTGATCAGGCGGTCATAGGCGATGACCTTGATGCCCTTGTCGGCGGCCTGCTTCAGCACGTCGGACAGAGTGGTGCCGTCGATCGAGGCGATCACCAGCACCTTGTCGCCCTTGGTCACCATGTTCTCGATCTGCGCCAACTGGTTGGGGATGTCGTCCTCGGCGTATTGCAGGTCGGTGCCATAGCCGCGCGCGGTCAGCACCTTCACCATGTTGTCGCCGTCGGCGATCCAGCGCGCCGAGGACTTGGTCGGCATGGCGATGCCGACCGTGACCTTGTCGGCGGCGAATGCCGAGCCAGCGACCATCATGGCGCCAAGCGCCACCGTAACCATCAATGTCTTTGCGAAACTCACGTTCTCTCTCCGTGTCAGGGCGTTGTGTTCTTATTGGCCGTCACGCTGGCGGCATCGCGCTGCGTCTGCTCCGGCTGAAGGCGGCGCCTCGGCGCCCGCCCCTCCGTCCGGGACATGGGGGCGCCCGCCCGCGATGGGCGGGCGAAGCAACTGGCCGCATAATGGGCGGCGGTTAGGCGGCAAGGCGACACGGCAGGTCATTGGCCACGCGCCGGGTAGCCATCGATGGACCGGTGAGACAGCAGCGTCGCATGATGGCCCGAACATCCCCCTCGCCACGGCCGTTCCCTGTTAGGACGGGGTTGGCGATCCGTTGCAGGAGCATGCCAGCAAACGTCTTGCCCGTATAGTCTGACCTAAGACGACATTTGGCACCGGCGCCCGCCTCGCAGCGGTCGCCAGTGCTTTCATGCCAGTGCTTTTACCGTGTCGCTGGGACTACTGCCTGAGCAGCAGGTACACCGGATGATCGGTCAGCGTCACCGGAGTGGACATGGTGCTGGCGAGGTTCTTGATCGGCGTGGCCCAGCCGGATGCGTCGATGGTGGCGGCATTGAACGGATCGTAGAGCCGCAGGTTGGTCGACGCCGCGAAGCTCACCGTCACCGCGACGGGCGCTGTCGCCTGCTCCCAGCCCCAACTGGTGTTGGTGGCCGGAACCCACATCTGCGGAGCCTCATTCCACAGCGCCAGGACGTAGATGCCGGTGCCCTTTTGAAGGAGCAGCGAGTGCGCGGTGCCGGGCAGGCCCGAGAGGCCGAAAGCGAGCTTCGCCGGCGTGAACGTCGCGGCCGAGGTCGAGTAGTCGGCCATGAGGCGGGTCTGCGCGTGCAGCATCCGGGCGGCGTATTTGGGCGTCCAGTCGTTGTGGAACATGCCGAAATGCATCTCGGTCTCGTTCCAGTTGCCGTTGTCGTTCAACTGCGGCGATTGCGGGTTCTCATCGACCGCCTCATACAGGTAGCTGCGCCGCACACCGCTGGCATAGAACCCCAGCGTGGCGCCCAGCGTCACCTTCGCCGCCGCATCCTCGCTCATGCCGCGATTGGTCTCGGGGTTGGTGATCGGCCCGGACTCGGTGGAATAGATCGGCGCACCGGCTGGCGCGTCCTGGTTGGTACCGGGGATGTCGTAGAGCAGTTGCGCGGTCGGCGCCCCGTAATCGGAGTAGAAATGGCCGTTGGAGGCGGTGGACTGGCTGGCGCAGGCCGCAAGTGCCGCAAAGCCGCCGCTGTCGCCGCCGACGCTTGGCGCCAGCAACGGCACGTTGCTGTGGTTCGCCCAGTTGTAGCCGTTGACTGCGGTGCGAAGTTCGGTCTGGAACTGGCAAACGGCCGCAGCGCCCCAAAGTCCCTCGTAATTGGCACGGGTGGTCGCCTCGTTCATGCCCTCGAACGTCTCGACCCGGCCGTTGAGGGATTGCGCCAGGGTGGTGTGCGTGGAGATGGGGGTGCCGGTGTCGACCTGATCGTCGACCTTGAAGCTGGGGATCGCCATGGCGACGGCCATAACTCGGTCCCGGACATACGTGGCGGCCAGCGACACCCGCCCGTGGTTGATCCCGGTATAGGCCAGCGCCGCCACCAGTTTCGAGACGTTGGTGGTGGTCCAGCCGATGGTCACCGCCCCGGTCGCCGCGTTGGTGCCGACGGTGCCGGTGCCGCCATTGGCCGCGTCCGAGTAGGCGGTGTCCCACTCGCTGTTCAGATGCATGTTGACGCCAATACTATTGGCGAAGTCCTGTGCCCGCTGCGCCTGCGTCGGGACGTTTATGGACTGTGCCATCGCAGTCGCGCTGGAAAGGGCGACGATCGTTGCTGCGACACCATACTTGATCATGTTGGGATCCTTTCAACTCTGCCTGTACGGCGTTCATCTATCTCCTCTATATACTGGTTATCACGGGAACGTGAGTTAAAAGTTGCGAATTATCACGGGATCGTGAGTTATAAACCAGTGAACTACTCATTTTGTTAACGCATAGGTTGTTTATCATAAATCGTACCGCTGTCTTGACACGATCATGCAACAAGCCGCGCCAGCTACGTGGCCGGCATCGTTTTGTTCAAGGATTCATTGCAATATCGGCGGCAGCGGCGACAGCTTACAGCCGGGCGAGCGCCTGCGGCAGCAGCCGCGCCAGCCGCTCCGCCCAGGCGCGCTGGCCAGCGGCCTCGGCGATCAGGTCCTGGCGGATCTCGATCTCGACATGCGGCAAGCCACGCCGCTCGCCATACACCGGAATGGCGTAGTCGGACTCGTCGGTCACGCGGTACGGCTCGTTGTCGCCGACCACCAAGTCGCCCTCCGCCGCCAGCAAGGCCAGCATCGCCTCCGCCAGCCGCCGGTCGCGGTTGACCAGCACGCCCACATGCCAGGGACGGCTGACGCCCTTGAAGACCGGCGTGAAACTGTGCATCGCCACCAGCGCCGTTGCCTGCCCGCGCGCCGCCCGCGCCTCCAGCACCCGCACGATCTCTGCGTGGTAGGGCACGAACAGGGCGTCGATCCGGGCCTGCCGCTCGGCGGCGGTCAGCCTCAGGTTGCCCGGCACCACCGTCGCCTCGCTGACCTCCGGAATCGAGGTCGCCACATCCGTTCGCCGGTTGCAGTCGATCGCCAGCCGCGAATAGATCTGTGCCACCATGGTCGCGCCGAGCAGGTCGGCCAGGTGGGCCGACGTGCCGGCGATGCCGATGTCCCAGCCGATATGCCGCGCCCGCTCCGCCTCGGCCAGGCCCAGGTCGCCGAGTGCGCGGGGCAGCAGCTTGCCGGCGTGATCGACCGTCAGCAGGAACGGCGACGCCCCCTCCGGGTGCCGCAGCATGACCGGATCGGCCTCGTCCGCCGCCAGCAACACCCCACCCGGCAACGCCCCGCTCAAGCGGCGTAGTCCTCGCCCCGCGCGTCGAGCATTATGCGCGCCTCGGCGAAATGCACATGGGCCGCGTCGGTGTAGCGGTCCCACGCTTGCGCGGTCGCCTCGGCGATGTTGTCCGGCAGGACCGACAGCTTCCGCCCGGTCGAATAGGCCAGCACCAGCGTCTGGCAGGCCCGCTCCAGATAGTAGAGGTCGTCGAACGCCTCGGCCACGGTCGGCGCCACCACCAGGATGCCGTGGTTGCCCATCATCAGCCGCCTGCCCTGGCCCAGCGCACGCGCCAGCCGCTCGCCCTCCGCCTCGTTGTCGGCCACGCCGCCATAGTCGAGGTCGATGGCGACGCGCCGGAAGAAGCGCGCCGTGGTCTGGTCGACCGGCAGGATGCTGGGATCGACCAGTGCGGCGATAGCGGTGCTGTATGCGGGGTGCAGGTGCAGGATGCAGCGCGCCTGCGGCACCAGCGCATGGATGCGGCCATGGATGCACCACGCCGTCGAGTCCGGCGCGTTCGGCCGCGACATCACCGCACGGTCCTCGCTGTCGAGATGCAGCAGGTCGGAGGCGCGGATGCGCGAGAAATGCATCCATTTGGGGTTCATCAGGAACTGCGTGCCAGCCTCGTTGGTCGCCACGCTGAAATGGTTGGCGATGGCCTCGTGCCAGTTGTGCAGCACCGCCAGCCGGAACGCCGCCGCCAGTTCCACGCGCAGGCGCGCCTGCTCGGTGGGCGTGGACGGGAACAGATGGGTCACGGACATGGAGCACTCCCTCACAGGTACGGAGGAGTGTGCCGCAACCCGTGCCATGACAGAAGGCCCCGCGTGCGTCATGAAGCAACGTTGAGCGGCGGCAGGCGGCGGAGTAGGCTTCCCGCGCACAGGAGATGTGGAATGTCGGCGGCACAAGAACTTCCAGCCCTCACGCCCGGCGAGGCCCCGCCAGCGGCCTTGCGGGCATTGCTCGCAGCGCACCGCCCCGGCCACGGCCTGCCGCGCGGCTTCTACCACGACCCCGCCGTGTTCGCGCATGAGAAGGCGCGCATCTGGCACCGCCACTGGCTCTGCGCCGGCCATGCCAGCCAGGCGGCGCGGCCGGGCGACTACTTCATGGTGCGCATGGACGCGGAGCAGGTCATCATCGCCCGCGACGAGGCTGGCACCTTGCACGCCATGCTCAACGTCTGCCGCCACCGCGGCGCCGAGATCTGCACCGAGCCGCACGGCCACGCCAGCTACTTCGTCTGCCCATACCACGCCTGGACCTACAGGCTGGACGGCAGCCTCGCCGCCGCGCGTCACATGCCGGCGGAGTTCGATCCGGCCAGCCATGGCCTGCGCCGCCTGGCGCTGCGTGAGGCGGCGGGGCTGGTGTTCATCAGCTTCGCCGAACGACCGCTCGATTTCGACCACGTCGCCAACACGTTGCAGACCAGCCTCGGCCGCTATGGCTGGGCCGGCGCCCGCGTCGCCCACCGCGCCATCTACAGCGTCGAGGCCAACTGGAAGCTGGCGGTGGAGAACTATGTCGAGTGCTACCATTGCAGCCCGAGCCACCCCGAATACAGCAAGCTGCACGCGCTGGAGCAGCCGGCGCCGCGCATCGCCCGCCTGAACGCCGCGATGGCCGCGCGCACGGCGGCCTTGGGCGTCGACATCGCCACGCTGACGCAATGGCGCAGCGACGATGGCGGCGAGGCGATCGACTGCTTCCGCTATGCCCTGTACGACGGTATCGACACCGGCAGCGAGGACGGCAGCCCGCTGGCCCCCTTGATGGGGGCGTTCACCGGCTATGACGGCGGCGTCACCAGCGTGCATGTCGGCCCGGCCAGTTTCCTGCTGGCCTACCCCGACCACGGCGTGATCTACCGCTTCTGGCCGCGTGGCGGCGAGCGTTGCGAGATGGAGCTGATCTGGCTGGTCCGCGACGACGCGGTGGCCGGCGCCGACTACGA
>JAYTQW010000274.1:0-12979 GCA_043746535.1 Rhodospirillales bacterium | reverse complement strand
CAGCCGGCAGGTCGAGCGCGCGATCGGCCGCGATCATGCCGCCAGCAGGCCGAGCTTCACCTGCGTCAGCATCGCCAGTTCGTCGTACACCGTCCAGTCATCGACGATGCGCCCGCCGACGACGTGGAAATGCGTCATGCCCATCACGAACAGCCGCTGCCCGGTGGGCGCGCCCAGCGAACCGTGTCCGAGGTGGTGGCCGTCGATGATCCAACGCACCGCCACCTTCTCGCCGCCCTCGTCGCAGGCGTTGGAGCAGATGTGCTGCACCACGAAGTGGGCATCGGGGATCATCGCGATCAGCCGCATGGTCTGTTGCAGCACCGCCGCCTGTCCGAACAGCTCGCGCATCATCGGGCCGTGCCACTGTACAGTCGGCGCGTACACCTCGCGCAGGATGCCGAACATGCGCTTGTTGTAGGCCTCATGCAGCCAGCGCAGGCACCACATTTCGGTGTCGCTGTGGGCGATGGTCAGGTCCACCTCGTCGGATGGCGGGTACTGCCCGATCATGCGACGATTGTCGCCGATCTCGACCATGGTGACGCCGGCATCGAACTGCTCCCGCGCCATGGCCTGCGCGAAGGCGTGGCGGTCGAGGCCGAGTTGGGCGATCAGCGCCATATTGTCGCGCACCAGCCACTCGCGGTAGATGCGGTTCTCGAACACCATGCAGTCGGCGATGGTGCGCGCGACGAAGCGACGCCCGGTGGGCTTGCCGTACAGGCCAGGCTCGGTGTGACGCCCGCTGCCGGTCACGAGATGGGAGGTATAGAAGCCGTCGACATCGTTGCCGCGCCACACCACCTGCGTCGCCATGCCGCGCCGGTCCGGCAGCTCGACGATGCGCTGGATCGTCTCGCGCACCACGTCCTCACGGTTATAGACGGTGCCCAACGAACTGTACAGTACGGCGTTGTGGGTATAATGCGTGTAGATCAGCCCGACATCGCGCTCGTCCCAGATGCGGTGGGTGCAGCGCACGATGTAATCGACGATATCGGTGTAGATGGGGTCGAACCCGCGCATGGATTGCGTGCGCTGGCGATCCTTGGGCACCAGATCGACGAAATCATGCCGCTCGACCTGCGACACATGCTCCTTCGCCGCCACCGCCTCACGCGGGGTCCGCGCGTGGCGCTCGCCGCTCGCTTCAACATCGGCCATGATGATTCCTTTGTCGCTGTGCCAAGTCTAAGGGCCGCGCGGCCGTCAAGGCCAGCGCGCATATCGACGCTGGCGGAGCGGCCCGCAATCTGTGAACCTGCATGTCAGTAGTTGCCGTATGCAGGAGCCGCCCATGTCCGACTCGAGCCGGCCCGCCATCGTCCACATCAAGGCCCCGCGACGCGCCTCCGCCACCGACACGCAGGCGATTGAGGCCACGGTCCGGGAAGTCCTGCGCCGGGTCCGCGCCGAGGGCGATGCGGCGGTGCGCGACTACGCCCGGCAATTCGACCGCACCGAACTGGACCGTTTCGAGGTGACGCCTGCCGAGCGCCAAGCCGCCGTGGACGAATTGTCCGCGCAGACCCGCGCCGACACCGAATTCGCCATTGGCCGGGTGCGCGACTTCGCCACGGCGCAGCTTGCCACCATCCTGCCGCTGGAGACGGAGCCGCTGCCCGGCCTGCATCTGGGTCACCGCGTCATCCCGATCGCCCGCGTCGGCTGCTACGTCCCTGGTGGGCGCTACCCGCTGCTGTCGGCGCCGGTGATGACCATCGTGCCGGCGAAAGTCGCCGGTTGCGAGGAGGTGATCGCCTGCCTGCCACCCAACGCGCATGTCGCCATGATCGCCGGCTGCCATCTGTCGGGCGCCGACCGTATCTTCCGCATCGGCGGCGCGCAGGCCATCGCGGCGATGGCATTCGGCACCGAGAGCGTGCCCGGCGTCGACAAGATCGTGGGTCCCGGCAATGCCTTCGTCAACGAGGCCAAGCGGCAGGTGTTCGGCACCGTCGGCATCGACCAGCTCGCCGGTCCCAGCGAGATCTACGTGGTGGCCGACGCGAGCGGCAACGCGGAGACTATTGCCACCGATCTGCTGGCACAGGCGGAGCATGACGTGCGCACCCGCGTCGGCCTCATCACCACCGACGAGCGACTGGCCCGCGCGACGCTGGTCGAGGTGACGCGGCAACTGACCGGCCTGTCCACCGCCGACGTGGCCGGGCGGGCATGGGAGGATTACGGCGAGATCGCCCTGTGCGAGGACGAGGCGGCGATGATCGCCTACTCCGACCTGATCGCGGCCGAGCATTTGCAGGTCCATACCGCGGACCCGCAGGCGATGGCTGCGAAGTTGCGCAACTACGGCTCGCTGTTCATCGGCGAGATGGCCAGCGTGGTGTACTCGGACAAATGCTGCGGCACCAACCACACGCTGCCGACGATGGGCGCCGGGCGCTACACCGGCGGGCTGTGGGTCGGCTCGTATGTGAAGATCTGCACGCACCAGTGGCTGGACGAACGCGGCGTCGCCGTCGTCGGACCGCCGGCGGTGCGGCAAAGTGCCAGCGAGGGGCTGGAGGGTCATCGCCGCGCCGCCGCCCGCCGGCTGGAGTGGCTGCAACTGCCGGTTCCTGGCTAGGCGGCGCCCGGCAACGGGTCATCGCGGAGGATCTGCTGCAACACGCTGAACTCGTTGAACATGGTCCACTCCTCGACGATGCGGCCGTGGCGGATGTCGAAATGGCTGATGCCCCACATCCGCACCCGCCGCCCGGTCGGGGGGCCGTAGATGCCCCAGCCGCGATGAGTGCCGGACAGGCTCCAGCGTGCCATGACCATGTAGCCCTCGGCATCGTTGCCCATGAAATACACATCGTCCACGCTCATCGCGAGGTCAGGGAACATCGCCAGCCGCGCCAGGACATTGGCCTGATAGTCTCCCAGTCCATGACTGGCCCGTTCGACCGGACCGTAGGCGCTGATGGTGGGCGCGAAGAACTCGCGCGTCATGCCGACCATGCGCCAGTTCCACACGTAATGCAGCATCCGCCGGATGAAATCCTCCGGGTCGAACGCGCCGGGCGGGGCCGGCGGCATATGCTCCGGCTTGCCCTGGTCGAGCAGGCGGGCGGGTTCGCCGAAGCCCACGCGCGCATAGGCGTCGAGGTCGATCGAGCCAGCGGTGCGCCGCGCCGTCTCCCGCACGTCCAGCCCGAGTTGCTGGATCATTGTGGCCGAGTTCTCGATCACGTACTCGTCGTAGATCTCGTTGTTTACGACGATGCAGTTGGCCATTGCCCAGAACTTGCAGCGCCGGCCGGTGGGTGGGCCGAAGCTGCTCCAGCCGGTGTTGGTGCCGATGAACAGGCCACGATGCGAGGTGTGGAAACCGATCTCGTCGTCGCCCGACCAGATCACCTCGCCCGGCAGCCAGCGCATGTCAGGAAAGGCGTTCATCAGCCCGATCGAGTTCTCGATCACCCGGTCACGGCCGAACACGAAGCCGCCCTCGTCGCGCACCACGCAGTTGTGCCGGTAAAAGTCATAGACGTAGCCGATGTCCTTCTCCTCCCAGGCGCGATGGGTGGCGCGGACGATGTAGTCGACAATATCAGTATATTGCTCCTCGAAGCCGCGCATCCCCTGCCGATGGGCACCTGGCCGCGCGCGCAGCGAGATGGCGAAGTCGGCAGGATTGCGGCGCGTGCGCGCGGCCGGATGTGTGCCGGGCCTGGGAGGCGAGATATCAGCCGCGCCCGTGTCGCTGTCCGCCATCGCCAACCTCCCGGAACGGTCGCACCACGCCGTGCGGGCCAGTGCATCCGAATGCAGCTTAGGAGTGGAATGGCAACCGAGGCAAGGCTTCGCGCCAAGGCTGAATGCCGTTATCTGATGTGCATGAAACGATCCTCCGCCCACGCCCCGGCCGCCGACCATGCGCTGTCGGCGCGGGCCACCTCATACGATGTGGCGCGGCTGGCCGGCGTGTCGCAATCGACGGTGTCGCGTTGCTTCTCGCCGGACAGCAAGATTTCACCACAGACCCGCGCCCGCGTGCAGGCGGTTGCCGTCAGGCTCGGCTACACGCCCAACGCGATTGCCCGGTCGCTCATCCTGCGCCGCTCCGGCATGGTCGGCGTGCTCATCACCAAACAGTCGATCCAGGCCACGCCGGACATGATGACGGCAATCGGCGACGCCCTGGCCGCCGTCGATCGCCGGCTGCTGCTGCTGGCGGTCGAGGACGAGAGCGCGGTGGCGGCGGCGATCGGCGGCGCGTTCGCCTACCCGCTCGACGGCTTGATCGCCTGCGCCACGGTCGGGCGGCAGGACATCCACAGCTTCGGCGCGCGCGGCGTGCCGGTGGTGCTGTTCAACCGGCAGGCGGACTCCGCAGGCGTGGACTGCGTCTGCACCGATCACGTCGAGGCCACGAGCCGCGTTGCCAGCCTGCTGCACGAGGCCGGGCACCGGCAATTCGTCTGCGTCGGCGGCCCCCTCGACGCCCCGGTCAGCCGCGAGCGCGTGCATGGCTTCGTCACCCGCCTGGACGAGCTGGGTATCCACGAGGTGCCGGTGCTGACGGCGGACTACTCATACAGCGGCGGCGCCCGCGCGTTCCGCGACTACGCTGGCAGCGGCGGCCGCCCGGACGCGGTGTTCTGTGCCAACGACCAACTGGCGATGGGCGTGCTCGACACCTGCCGCTTTACGCTGCGCTGGCGGGTGCCGGACACGCTCTCCGTGGTCGGCTTCGACGACGTGGAGGCCGCCGGGCGGCCCAGCTACGACCTCGCCACCATCCGGCAGCAATTACCGGAGATGGCGCACGCGGCGGTGGCGTTGCTGTTGGCCCGCGTGGCGGCGCGGGATGCGCCGCCACGGCGGGTGCTGGTGCCCGGCATCATCGTGCCGCGCCGCTCCGCCCGCCTCGGCCAGCCTTCCGATCAGGAGCAATGCGTCTTATAGACGAAGTGCTGCACCTCCGGCGTGTCGATGTTCTTGGGCGTCGCCAGGATGAATGGCGTGCGCTGCTGACGCTCGACCGGCTTGCCGTCCAGCGCCGCGACCGCGCTCTGCAACCCGATCTGGCCGACGCCGTAGGGGAACTGCACCACATCGGCGTCGACCAAGCCCTTGCGGATGTCCTCCACGATCGGATCGGAGGTGTCGAAACCGACCACCTTGATGCGGCCGATGGCCTGCGACTCACGCACTCCGGTGACCGCGCCCTCGGTGTTGTTGGTGGTGATGGCGAATACGCCGGCCAGATGCGGGTGCGCCGCCATGGTCGAACTGACCAGCGCCGCCGCCTTCGCGGTCTGGTTGCCGGAATACTGCACGCCCAGGAAGGTGATGCCGGGGAACGCCTTGATCGCCGCCTTGAAACCGTCCAGACGCTCGCTGGAAACGTCGGTGCCGGGCGCGTTGTTCAGCGCCATGACCTCGCCCTTGCCGCCCAGCAGCTCGGCCATGGTCTGACCGGCGAGGGTGCCGCCCTTGACGTTGTCGGACTGGATGTTGGTCACCGCGAGGTCGTTGCGGTTGGTGTCGCCGTCGATGGTGACGATCTTGATGCCCTGCTCCTTGGCTTGCAGCAGGGCCGGCACCATTGCCACAGGGTCGTTGACCGAGATCATGATGGCGTCCGGGTGCGCCGCCATCACCGCGTTCAGCACCTGCGTCTGCAACGCCGGATCCCATTGGCGCGGCCCCTGCGCGCTGAACTGCACGCCGAGTTCCTTTGCGGCGGCCGCCGCGCCACAGGCGACCGTGGTGTAGAACGGGTTGCCGGTGAGGCCCTGGATATAGGTGACCTTCCGCTCGGCCGCCTGGGCGGAGGCGGCGCCCACCGCGAGCGCCAATCCTGAAACGACGACGAGTGCCGCGCGCATGTTGTGCATCTCCATGATGATTTGTCTCAGGTCCGGTCGCGACGCCTGCGGGCGAGCTGGTCGACATAGACGGCGGCGATCACCACGAAGCCGATCACCACCGCCTGCCAGAACGGCTCCACATCCATGATGACGAAGCCGTTCTGCAACACCGCCGGCAGGAACACGCCGACCACCGTCCCGGCCACGGTGCCGACGCCGCCGAACAGGCTGGTGCCGCCCAGCACCACGGCGGTGATGGATTGCAGCGGCTCCATCGAGTGGCCCTCGATGGTGGTGGTGGCGAACCGCGCCAGCGACAACATGCCAGCCAGGCCAGCCAACATGCCGCTCAGGCCGTACAGGATCATGGTGTGACGCGACACGTCGATGCCGGCACGGCGGCCGGCCTCGGCGTTGGAGCCGACGATAAAGGTGTAGCGGCCGAACCGCGTCATGTGCAGCCAGATGCCGCCGATCAGGGTGACCACGCCGGCGACCACGACGATGGTGGGGATGCCCAGCATGGCGCTGCTGCCGACCGCGATCACGCCGTCCGGCACGCTGCGCACATCGTTGCCGCCGGTCATCAGGTCGGCGATGCCGAGTGCGGCGCCCATCGAGCCCAGCGTGGTGATGAGCGGGGGCACGCGCAGGTAGGCGATGCAGAAGCCGTTGAACAACCCCCAGGCAAGGCCGCCAAGCAACGCCACCACGACGCCCAGCACCACCACGCCCACGCCATTGCCGCCGACCGCATCCATTGCCAGCGCGCCGGAGATGCCAGCGAACACCAGCACCGATCCGACCGACAGGTCGTATCCGCCAGCGATCATCACGTAGGTCATGCCGACCGAGACCACCAGCAAGGTCGATGCGTCCAGCAGGATGTTACGAAAATTGAACGGCGTGGGGAAAGTGTCCGGCCGCATCAGCGCGAAGAAGCCGACCAGCGCCAGCAGCACGAGGCCCATATAGATCGCCGGCGTTCCCCACAACCTGCGCAGCAGCGGCGGCGGCGGCTGGCCCGGCGGCGCCGCCACCACCGGATCGGCGGCCATCGCGTCCTGCGTCATGGCGCCACCCCTCCGGTCATGGCGCCGACCAGATCCTGCAGTGTCGCGTCGGGGCCGCGCAGCCGGGCGACGCGGCGGCCGAGGCGAAGCACCTCGACCAGATCGGCCACCTCCAGCACGTCGCGCATGTTGTGGCTTATCAGCACAACGGCGATGCCGAGATCGCGGATGCGGCGGATCAGGTCGAGCGTGCGCCGCGTCTGCACCACGCCCAGCGCCGCCGTCGGCTCGTCCATGAACAGGATGCGCTTGGCGAACAGCACCGAGCGGCAGATGGTCACACTTTGCCGCTGCCCGCCGGATAGGGAGGCGATTGGCGCGTCGATGTCCTTCAGCGTCACCTGCAAGCGGTGGAACGCATCCTCGCTCTGCTTGCGCATGGCGGGTTTGTCGAGGAAGCCCAGCCGGCCAAGCCAGCCGGCGCGCAGCAGTTCGCGGCCCATGAACACGTTGGCGGGCGGGGCGAGGTCGGGCGCCACCGACAAATCCTGATACACCGTCTCGATCCCCGCCGCGTGCGCGTCCTGCGGCGAGCCGAACTGCACCGGGCGGCCTTCGACCAGAATCTCGCCGCTGTCGGCACGCATGGCCCCGGACATGATCTTGACGAAGGTGCTCTTGCCGGCGCCGTTGTCGCCGATCAACGCGGTGACCTGTCCGGCATGGGCCTGGAAATCGACGCCGCTCAAGGCCTCGACATGGCCGAACCGCTTCATCACGCCGCGCGCTTCCAGAAGTGGTGCGTCACTCATGCCGTTCCGCCTCCTTTCCCGGTTACGCATCCGAATGCAGCGATGCTAGAGACGAAGTCACGGACGCGGCAAGCACATTCGTTGCGGCCCGTGCGGAATCAGCCGGTCAATCGCCCGCGGGCGTGTCGCGCAGGATCTGCTGCAGCAACTGGAACTCGTTGAACATGGTCCATTCCTGCTGGATGCGGCCATGGCGGATGTCGTAATGGCTGATGCCCCACAGCGTCACCGGCCTGGCGCTGGGCGGCCCATAGACGCCGGCGCCGCGATGGGTGCCCGCCGCCGACCAGCGCGCCGCCACCACGTAGCCCTCGGCGTCGTTGCCCATCCAGTAGATGTCGTCGACCATCACAAGCAGGTCGGGGAACATCGCCAGCATCGACATGACCTGCGCCTGGAACTCGCCAAGCCCTGCGATCTCGCGGTCGGTGGGTCCGTGGTAGCGCATGTTCGGCGCATAGAACTCCCGCGCCATGCCGACCAGCCGCCCGTTCCAGACGGCGTGCAGCATGCGGCGGATGAAGTCCTCGGGGTCAAACGCTCCAGATGCCGGCGGTGGCAGCCTCTCCGGCCTGCCCTGGTCTAGCAGGCGGGCCGGCTCGCCGGCGCCGTGCGCAAATGCGGCATCGGGCAGGTTGCACGCCAGCCGCCGGGCGGTCTCCGGCACGTCGAGGCCGAGTTGCCGCACCAGGCTGGCGGTGTTGTAGATGACGTGCTCCTGGAAGATCTCGTTGGCGACGGCGACGCAATTGGCGGTCAGCCAGAACTGCACGCGCCGCCCGGTCGGCGGCCCGAACGCGCTCCATCCGGTGTTGGTGCCGGTGAGCAGGACGCGGTGCGAGGTGTGGAAGCCGGCCTCGTCGTCGCCGGCCCAGACGATCTCGTCGGCGATCAGGCGGATGTCCGGCAGTGCCCCGATCAGCGCCAAGGTGTTCTCCACCACCCGGTCGCGGCCGAAGATCAGCCCGTCATCGTCCCGCACGACACAGTTGTGGCGATAGAACTCATAGATATAGCCAACGTCCTTTTCCTCCCAGGCACGGTGGGTGGCGCGGACGATGTAGTCGATGATGTCGGTGTAGTGCGCCTCGAAGCCGCGCATCGGCTGCCGGCGGCCATCTGGCCGGGACGGCTGGCCGGCGAAGGGGTACTCTCGCAGCGAGATGCTGAAATCAGCCGGGTTGCGGCGGGCATCCACCATACCGTCACTCCGCCGCGAGCATGTGCGCCTCGGGCAGCAGATGGCGCGGCGCCAGGTAGGCGTTGTGGTCGAGCGCCCATCCCGCCGCCGCCGCCGCGCTGACCACCGCAGGCTCCCACCGCGCGTGCTTGCGCCCGTCGCCGGCGATCAGCATGGCCAGTTCCGCAGGCTCCCCGCCGACCGAGGCGATGCTGCGCCAGACCTGCGACGGCACCGAGAACAGGTCCTGGCTCTCGACGCGCACCGTCACCGTATCGTCTGTTGTGTCCTCTGGGCCGCTCAGGGTGATCTCAATAGCGCCCTTGAACACGATCAGCACCTGCTTCTCCGCCAACGCGAACCGGCCCACCCGCTCGCCCGGCGCGATGCGCAGCCATTCGAGCGAGAAGCCGTGCGGATCGGCGATCGGCAGCGCCTGGTCGCGATCCTCGCCCATGCCGTGGCCCAGCACCGGCGCCAGCGCGCTGGCATGGCCCGGCAGCACGCTGTCCAGCAGCGCCCGTCCCGACCATTGCCGGTCGGCGACGGCGACCACGCGGCGGCGCATCTCCGCTGTGCTGTAACGGCGCAGGCCGTCGATGCTGGCGCGATCGATCGGCGGCAGCAGCTCGGCATCGTCCGGGCGGGCGGCCCCCGCCGCCGTGTCGACCATCATGTTGCGGCGGGTGAGGTACAGCCCGTGCGCGGACGCGGTCTCCAGGATGCTGGGGTGCCAGATGATGCCGCCGGTGTCGTCGCCGCCCAGTGCCGTGAAAATCCAGCCATCGTCGGCGCCGGTGTTGGTGAAACCGCGAAAAATCCAGGTCGGCACGCTGACCACGTCGCCAGGACCGCCGGTGATCTCGCCGTCCTGCCCGTCGGCGCCCCAGCGGAAGGTCCACTGGCCGGAATAGACCATGAACACCTCGGCGGTGTAGTGCAGGTGCAGGTTGTTGACGATGCCGGCCGGCATGGCCGCGACGCCCAGGCTGAAGCCATGCGGCTCGACCAGGTTCACCACCTGATCCGCCGATTGGCTGACGCCGGCGCCGATCAGCGAGTAGTTCTCCTTCAGGTGCGAGCCGGGCATCTTGCAGTCGATGAAGGCGACCTTGCACGCCACCATGTCGGCCCGCCGCACCAGCCGCTGACGGGCGGCGACGGCATCCAGGGTCGCCGCTTCGCCTGGGACGTTCGCGTCCATTGTCCTGCTCCTCCACAGCGCCGGGTCGTGCATCCGTATGCACGCTATCCGGTCCGGGCCGGACTCGGCAAGGACTACTTGCTGCGGCCCGTCAGGCGGGCGCCTCGGCGGCCAGCGTGGCCGCCAGCCTCAGGTCGGCAACGAACAAGGCATATTCCCGGGCTTTCGCGTCCTCGTCAGGCAGCCGCAGCAGGTAGGACGGATGCACCGTGACCAGGGCCGAGGCGTTGCCGAGCGGCAGCGGCTTGCCGCGCTCGCGGGTGATGGCGACGGCGCGGCCCAGCACCGCGCGGGCGGCGCTGGCGCCCATCAGCACGGTGACGCGCGGCAGCACGGCGGCGCGCTCGGCCGTCAGCCAGGGCGAGCAGGCGACGATCTCCTTGGTGTCCGGCTTGGCGTGGATGCGGCGCCGGCCTCGCGCCTCGAACTTGAAGTGCTTGACCGCATTGGTCACGTAGAGCTGGCCGCGCTCGATCCCGGCCTCGGCCAGCGCGCGGTCGAGCAGTTGCCCGGCCGGTCCCACGAACGGACGCCCGGCCAGATCCTCCTGGTCGCCCGGTTGCTCGCCAATCAGCATCATGGCGGCACCGGCCGGACCCTCGCCGAACACCACCTGCGTCGCCGGCTCCCATAGCGGGCAGGCACGGCACTGCGCCGCCTCGGCGGCAAGTTGCGCCAATGGGCCGCTGAGTGGGCTGGACGCGGCTGGCGCCGGACGCGGCGGGCGGCTGGTCGGGCGGGGCGCCGAGATCACCGGGCGTTCGATCATGGCGTCGGTCCTTTCCTGGGCTTCACGGATCATCTTCGGGATAGCTGCGGCTTCCGGCAGGTTCTTCCAGTATTTGCGCGGCATTTCGGAGGTCATGGCGCCGATCTTCAGCCGCGCCGGGTTGAAAATGCTGCTGAAGTAGGCGAGCCAGTAGCGTGCCACCGCGTCGTCGTCGGGCACCTGCGACGGGTCGGCGCCCGGTGCAAAGGCAAGCTCATGCCCATCCCAATGCACGCTGCGGTATGGCGTCAGGATCGACCATGTCATGGTGGCGAAGCGGCGCACGAAGAAATCGGCGTTGGCCTCGACGATGTAGTGCGACGGCTCGAACCACGCGACATAACGGGTCGCGCCGTCGGCGGCCACCTCGCGGAAACGCAGGAACGCGCGCATCTTGTGGGTGTCGCGGCGCACCGCCTGGGCCAAGCCCTGCACCCGATGCACCACCGGGTCGGTGACCTGCTCCAACACATGCCGCTCGCCGCCATGAGCGCGCCACACCAGGTCGTACAGCAAGGCAAACCGCTCCGGCTCGCGCGCCTGGATCGCCGTCTCCGCCAAGCCCACCAGCGCCCGCGGCAGGGTGAACCGCGCCTCGCTGGACGAGGGCGCACTGGACGGGGACGGACTGGATGGGGGCGAAGCGGCATCGTCGGTTGCGGCAAACAGGTCGTCGGGGGCGCCCACCGCCCAAACCACTGCCTCGGGCGGCACGCCATCCAGCGCCAACTGACGGGCGGCGGCGCGCCAGCCTGCCCAGTCCACCTCATGCGCCAGCACGATGCTGCGCATCAGGCGAACAACGCGCCCTGGCGCGGCAGCCGGCGGGCGAGATCCAGCACCGCCGCATGGCGCGGCCGGTGGTCCGGCAGCGTCACGAAAGGCCCGAGCTTGGCCATCGGCAGCCGCAGCCGCACCAGGTCGGCGTGGCGCAGCAGGCGGTGGCGGCGGGCCAGCAGGATGCGGTCAACCGACTTCACCCCCAGGCCGGGCACCCGCAGCAGCACCTCGCGCGCCGCCGTGTTCACGTCCACCGGGAACTGCGCCCGATGGACCAGCGCCCAGGCCAGTTTTGGGTCCATGTCGAGCGACAGATTGCCGGCGCTGTCGGTCGCAAGCTCCGGCTCGGCAAAGCCATAGAAGCGGAGCAGCCAGTCCGCTTGGTACAGCCGGTGCTCGCGCAGCAGCGGGGCCGCGCGCGGCGGCAGCACGGCGGACGCATCCGGGATCGGGCTGTAGGCCGAGTAATACACGCGGCGCATCCCATAGGAGCCATACAGGTTGGTGCTCATGGTCAGAATCTGCCGGTCGCTGCTCTCGTCCGCGCCGACGATCACCTGCGTGCTCTGGCCGGCCGGCGCAAACCGGGGCGCGCCGCGCTCACGCCCGCCATCGATGCCCTGCCGCAGCCGGGCCATCGAGCGGCGGATGCCGGGTGCGTCCTTTTCCGGCGCCAGCCGGTCCAGCGCCGCCTGGCTCGGCAATTCGACGTTGATAGACAGGCGGTCGGCATATCGCCCGGCCTCGGCCAGCAGGTCGGGATCGGCGTCGGGGATAGTCTTCAGATGGATGTAGCCCCGAAACTGATGCGTTTCTCGCAGAGTTTTAGCGACCAGTATCACTTGTTCCATGGTGTAATCGGGGCTGCGGATGATGCCGGAACTCAGGAACAGGCCCTCGATGCAATTGCGCCGATAGAACGAGAGCGTCAGCCGCACCACCTCGTCCACGCTGAACCGCGCCCGCCGAACATTGGAAGAACGACGATTGATGCAGTACAGGCAGTCATACACGCAGGCATTGGTCAGCAGTATCTTCAGCAGCGAGATGCACCTGCCATCCGGGGCATAGGCGTGGCAGATACCCATGCCTTCGCTGGAGCCGATCCCTTCGGCCTGTCCCAGCGAATTCCGCTTGTCGGTGCCGGAGGACGCGCAAGACGCGTCGTACTTGGCGGCGTCGGCAAGAATCTCCAGCTTTTGCAGCAGTTCCATATAGACCCCGTGTTTCCTCTTTGTTCTAACAAACCCGGTGGCGCTTGCCAACACCGCATCGCTCAACGCCGCGTTAGGCCGAACGACTACAGCGACAGGAAGTTTGGCCGGACATGGTGCCTCCTTTGACAACCATCGCGCTGGAGAGCGTGGCGCGCATCGCCGTCCCGGTGCGC